>NZ_CAWPSZ010000014.1:0-119109 GCF_963890955.1 Pseudomonas sp. MF6747 | reverse complement strand
TTCTTTTCGGTCACTTGATTGACTGCTTGGATTTTGAATTCTTCGGGATAACGCGGGTTGCTCATGGCACCTCCTGATTGGCCTCATTTTAAGGCATGGAGGTGTCTACGAAACCCGGGGCGATTCAGTAGTGACGGTTTTGTCATGAATGGCTCAACGATTAAGGACGTTCATGGACAGTTTGGGGGGCATGGCGGTGTTCGTGCAGGCTGGCGAAGTCGGCAGTTTCGTCGGTGCAGGGCGAAACCTGGGTATCTCGGCCTCGGCGGTCAGCAAAAGCATTGCGCGGCTGGAAGCGAAGCTTGGCGTGCGGCTGTTTCACCGCAGTACTCGCAGCCTGACGCTGACGGCTGAGGGCACACGTTTTCTGCAACGGTGTCGGCGGGTCATTCAGGAGCTGGAAGCGGCGGGGGAGGAGTTACGCCAGACCGCCTCTTTGCCTCAGGGGCCTTTGCGGGTAAGCCTGCCGATGATCGGCAAGCCATTTCTGCCGGTGTTTGCCGACTTCCAGTTGCTGTACCCGGATATCCAGCTGGACCTGGAATTCACCGATCGCCTGGTGGACATCATCGGCGAAGGTTTTGATGCCGTGGTGCGCAGCGGCATGCCCAAGGACTCTGGCTTGTCGGCCCGTTGCCTGGGCCGTTACCGCATGCTCGCGGTCGGTTCGCCGGGGTACTTTGCCCGGCACGGTCTGCCAACACGGCCCCGCGATTTGCTTGAACACCGCTGCATTCACTTTCGCTTTCCCGACACGGGCAAGCTGCAGCGCTGGCTGATTCGAGAGCCTGAGCAACCTGAGCTGGAGCTGCCGCGCACGCTGATCAGCAACTCGGTGGAGGGCCGCGTGTGTTTTGCGCTCAAAGGCTTGGGGATTACGTACGCGGCAGACTTCATGGTCAGGGAATACCTGGCGTCGGGTGAGTTGTGCGCGGTGCTGGAGCCGTATAGCGAGGAGACCAGCACCTTCAACCTGTTGTGGCCGTCCGGCAGCCAGGTGCCGCTCAAGCTGCGTGTGCTGATTGATTTTCTCAGCCGTCGAATCGGTTTTCTGTCTTAGCCCAACAGTATCAATGCAACGAATCGCCCTCGTGGCCGCTCCTATGCTTACGAATAACCTTTTCACGCACACAGGTAACGGGCTTATGACGGCGGCGGACAACGATCATGTGAACTGGCTGGTTGAGCAATCGATGCTGCACGCGGCGCGCCAGCGCGCCAAGCTCTATTCGGGGCAAGGGCGGTTGTGGCAGCAGCCGTATGCGCATACCCGGCCGCGTGATGCGTCAGCCTTGTCGTCGGTGTGGTTTACCGCGTACCCGGCCTCGATTGTGACCCGTAAAAACGGCACGGTCCTGGAGGCGCTGGGGGACGAAAGCTTGTGGCACGCGTTGTCGAAGATCGGCATCCAGGGCATTCACAACGGCCCACTGAAAAAATCCGGCGGGCTCTCCGGCACGCGGCATACACCGACCATCGACGGCAATTTTGACCGCATCAGTTTTGAAATCGACCCGCAACTGGGCACCGAGGCACAGTTGCAAGCCCTGACACGCATGGCCGCTGCGCACAACGCGGTGATCATCGACGACGTGATCCCATCTCACACCGGCAAAGGCGCGGATTTCCGCTTGGCCGAGATGGCGTATGAGGACTATCCCGGGCTTTACCACATGGTAGAAATCCGCGAAGAAGACTGGCCGATGTTGCCCGACGTCGCCGAAGGCCGCGACGCGCAGAACCTCAGCCCCGCGCAGGTGGATGCGCTACGCGACAAGCATTACATCGTCGGCCAGTTGCAGCGGGTGATTTTCTTCGAGCCCGGCGTGAAGGAAACCGACTGGAGTGCTACCCCGGTGGTGGTCGGCGTGGATGGCAAGCCGCGCCGTTGGGTCTACCTGCATTACTTCAAAGAAGGGCAGCCGTCGCTGAACTGGCTGGACCCTTCGTTTGCCGCGCAGCAAATGATCATCGGCGACGCCCTGCATGCGATTGACGTGATGGGCGCCAAGATCCTGCGCCTGGATGCCAACGGCTTTCTGGGGGTGGAGCGCAAGCTTGAGGGCGGCGCCTGGTCAGAGAGCCATCCGCTGTCGATTACCGGCAACCAGTTGCTCGGCGGCGCGATTCGCAAGGCCGGGGGGTTCAGCTTTCAGGAGCTTAACCTCACGGTGGATGACATCGCCGCCATGTCACACGGCGGCGCGGACCTGTCCTACGACTTCATCACCCGCCCGGCGTATCAGCATGCGTTGCTGATGGGCGACACCGAGTTTCTGCGCCTGATGCTGCGCGAGATGCACAGCCAGGGCATCGACCCAGGCTCCTTGATTCATGCGTTGCAGAACCATGATGAGCTGACTCTGGAACTGGTGCATTTCTGGACCTTGCACGCCCACGACAATTATCTCTATCAGGGCCAGACTTTCCCCGGCAACATTTTGCGTGAGCATATCCGCGAACAGATGTACGAGCGCCTGGCCGGCGAACATGCGCCGTATAACCTCAAGTTCGTCACCAACGGCGTGTCCTGCACCACCGCCAGCATCATTACCGCAGCGCTGGGTATTCGTGACCTGGAGGCGATTACGCCGACTGACATCGAGCAGATCCGGCAGATCCATTTGTTGTTGGTGATGTACAACGCCATGCAGCCTGGGGTGTTTGCCTTGTCGGGTTGGGACCTGGTTGGCGCACTGCCGTTGGCGGCCGATGAAGTCGCGCATTTGATGGCCGACGGCGATACCCGCTGGGTGCACCGTGGCGCCTACGACCTGGTGGACTTGAACCCCGAGGCCGAGCTGTCGGCGGGGCAGATGCCGCGCTCGAAAGCCCTGTACGGCAGCCTCAATCAGCAGTTGCAGGACCCGCAGTCGTTTGCCTCGCAGCTGCAAAAAATCCTCGCGGTGCGCAGTGCCTATGGCATCGCCGCCAGCCGGCAGATTCTGGTGCCGGACGTCGAGCATCCCGGCTTGCTGATCATGGTCCACGAGTTGCCGGCCGGGAAGGGCACGCAGATTACCGCGCTCAACTTTGGCGGCAGCGCGATCACTGAAACCCTGCACCTGCCCAATATCGCGCCGGGGCCGGTGGTGGACATCATCAATGAACGGGTTGAGGGCGACCTCACTGCCGAGGGTGAATTCACCATCACGCTGGATGCCTACGAGGGCCTGGCGCTGCGCGTTGTCAGTCATTCGCCGATGGTTTGAGTGCCGACAGGGCTGATTGACGCATCGATCAAGTGCCGCATTAACGCGGCGTTCGAGCGTGAGGCTTGCGATCAACTGCATCCTCTGCGTCGCGCTGGCGCAAACCCTCGGTAATGCCTTGGGCCAGCAATGCGTTGGCCTGGCGCAGATTGCCTGGTTGCTGCGGGTGTGCCAGCCAAACGTCCATTTTCAGCTGAAAATCACTCAGCTCGACGGTGGTCAGCTCATCTGCGTGAGCACTGCTGGTTAACAGCGTTGCCGGAATTAGACCCAGCCCGAAACCGGCCGCGACCATGCGCATCTGCATCGCCGCGCCATGGGTGTCCAAGGCCAGTTTGAGCGTGTGGCCGTGTCCGCCCATGGCCGCTTCCAATGCCGCGCGATACCCGCAGCCTTTGGGGTTCAACACCCACTCGACGGCTGCCAGGTCGTTGATCGTGGCGGTCGGGGCCACCCGCGGTGTGCGCCTGCTCTGTACCACCCGAATGTCGAGTGTGGTGATCAGTTGCGCTTGCAGCGAGGCGGGTGGGCTATTGGCGGCGGGCAGCATCAGCGTGGCTGCATCCAGTTCGCCGAGGAGCAGGCTTTGCTCGAGCTCGGAACTCCAGTGGGTGACGATCTGCAGTTCGAGCCCGGGCAGTTGGTCGCGCATACGCGTGACCACCTCGAGCGCCACCGCGTCCCCGACGACCTGCGTCAACCCCACACGGAAGCGCCCGCTGGGCGTGGCATTTTCCTGGGGGATACTCAGCAGATGCTCCGCGTCCTTGAGCAGCGCCACGGCTTTTTCGTAGACGCGACGCCCGATGGCAGTGGGCGAGGGCGGACGCGTCGAGCGATCGAATAATGCGTCGCCCAAGGTGTCTTCCAAGTGCTGAATGCGACGAGACACCGCCGACTGCGTCAGGCAAAGCGTTTGCGCTGCCTTGGTCAGTGACGCGCTATCGACCACGGTGACGAAGGCCTTCAAGTCTTGAAATAGCATGCGAAATACTCATCATCTTTTAGAAAATTATGCGCTTGATGAATCTTGTCGTCGCGACTAGCGTGGTATCACTGGCCGCCGGTGTGGATGGCCGCTCACCCTGTTAAGGATATGTTCATGCCTTTAGTCCGAATTGACCTCGCCGCCGACACCTCCACCGACACCGTAACCGCCATCGGTGAGGTGGTATATGCGGCGATGACCAGCGTTGCCAACGTGCCTGAGCACGATAAATTCCAGATCATCAACCGGCATGCCAAGGATGAACTGGTGTACCCGGCGGCCGGTTATCTGGGGATCACCTACACGCCCAGGATTGTGTTTATCCAGGTAACGTGGAACGCCGGGCGCAGCATTGAAGTGAAAAAGGCCTTTTATACATTTATCGCCGAAGGCATTCACGCCAGGACCGGGTTGCGCAAGGAAGACGTGTGGATCAGCCTGGTCGACGTGAAGCGCGAAGACTGGTCATTTGGTAACGGTGAAATGCAGTACGCGCCGACCGAGTGACCCAGGCACTAAAAAAGGGGCGACTCAGTCTGAGTCGCCCCTTTTTTTATTCGGCGTTCAGCGCCTGCAGAAACGCTGTGTGTTGCAGGGTTTGCGAAAACATCGGCAAGGTGAACTGCTCGGCTGCGTGCTGTTGTTCTTCACTGAACGTCGCGGTGCAATCGGTCAAGGTCACCACGTCATAGCCTTTCTCGTAACCTGATCGAACCGTGCCTTCGACGCAGCAGTTAGTCAAAAAGCCTGCGACGACCAGGTTCTGGATGCCATTGTTGCGCAGGACCAAATCCAGGCCGGTGGTGGCGAACGCATCCAGCCCGCGTTTGCCTTCAATCACAATATCGGCGGCTTCGCGCGTCAGCGCGTCGCTGATCTCGGCGCCCCAGGAGCCGGCGCGAAAGGCGTTGCCGTCGGCGACGCCCTTGAGGATGCCGTAGGAGCGCGTGGTCAGCTCAGGGTAGCCGTCGGCAAATTGGATCGGTAAGTGGATGATCTTCACGCCCAGCTTGCGTGCCTGCTCAATCGTGGTGGCGGTGTTTGCCAGCATGTTGGAGGTGTGCATGACGTCTTTGACGGCGTCATGGAACACTCCGCCGGGAGTAGTGAAGTCGTTCTGGTATTCAATCAACACAATCGCGGTTTTATGCGGGTGCATGGTCGCTCTCCGATCAATAGGGTTTATTCGTTGCTGCTTTCAACCAGGGCGACGCTGTAGGTCGCACCCTTCAAACGGTGTGCAGCGACCGCCTGATACGCGGGGCTGTCGTACCAGGCGCGCGCCGCCGCGGGGGTGGGGAACGCCAGGATTACCATACCTTCTGCCTGTGCGCCCTCGAGCGCGTGCGGCGTGCCCTTGACCACCAGGTCGATGGGGTGCCCGTCAAACGTATCGCGGACCTGGCTTTGGTACAGGTCCAGCTGTGACTGGTCGTGGGTACGCTCTTTGGTGAACACAATAAACGCGGTCATGTCAGTGGCTGCTTGGAATAGGCGCGTGGGGGGCAATAAAGCCCTGGTCTTTCAGCGCTTGCCAAAATTCGCGCGGGATGCGGGCCTTGATTGCCTGCGTGTCTTCGGTAATACGCGAAGGCCGACTTGCGCCAGGGATGACGGCGGCGACCAGCGGGTTGGCCAGCACAAATTGCAACGCTGCTGCCTTGATATCGATGTGGTAGTGCTGCGCGATCGCGTGGATTTTCGCCACCTTGTCGAGCATGGCGGCAGAGGCAGGTTGGTACTCGAAGTGCTTCCCGCCGACCAGCACGCCGGAGCTGTATGGGCCGCCCGCGACAAACTCGGCGCCTTTGGCCTGAGCTTTGGTGAACAGGCGTTGCAGCGGCTGCTCATGATCCAGCAGCGTGTAGCGACCGGCGAGCAGGAAACCGTCGGGCTGAACCTCCTCCAGATCCAGCAGCAGTTCGCAAGGCTCAACGCGGTTAACGCCCAGCCCCCAGGCCTGAATCACACCTTCTTCCTTGAGACGCGACAGCGCCTTGAAGGCGCCTTTGCGGGCAATGTTGAAGTGTTCGATCCACTCATCACCATGGGTGTCCTGGGCCACGTCGTGGACGAATACGATGTCCAGGCGGTCGGTGCCCAAACGCTGCAGGCTGCTTTCGATGGAACGCAAAGTGGCATCGGCCGAGTAGTCGCTGAGCATCTTGTTCGGGTTGCCCTGGCTGAACGGACCGGAGCCTGCGTTTGCGTGCACTTCGTCAGACACCAGGCGGCCGACTTTGGTGGAAAGGGTGTACGCATCCCGAGGGTGATGGGCCAACGCCTTGCCCAGGCGAGTCTCGGACAGCCCGGCGCCGTACAGCGGCGCGGTGTCAAAGAAACGGATGCCTTGAGCCCAGGCGGCGGCGACGGTAGCGGCTGCCTCGTCTTCATCAATGGCGCGGAACATGTTGCCCAGCGGCGCCGTGCCGAAGCCCAGTTGCCCGATAATGTTGTCTTTCAAACTCATTGCATCACCTCGGCCTCATCAGGCCTTTAATCGTAGGTCAAGCACGACGGTTGGGTCGTGTTCGTTGAGGAATTTCTCAAGCGAGAGTGAAGATACATGAGTGTAAACATCTATTAAATAGATTCTGTATAAAATCTATTTGAGTTTTTTGAGTGTTCAAGCGTGAGTGAGGTTTGCCTGGCTGCTGATCGGTCTGGTGCAAACAGGCTGATTATTGCGATGCTAACGGCCCACGCGTCACGACCCGCCCACATCGAATTCATGGAGAAACATCGATGCAATCGCTGCCCATCCCGCCGTCCATCGTCGGGCACACGCTTGAGTTACGCCCTTTGGACAGCGCTGATTTCGAAGCCCTGTACCGCGTCGCAGCCGATCCGTTGCTCTGGGCTCAGCACCCGAGCCCAACCCGATATCAAGCGCCGGTATTTCGTGAGTGGTTCGACCAGGCATTGACGTCGCAGAGCGTTGTGGTGGTGATCGACCGTGCCAGCAACGCGTTGATAGGCAGTTCTCGCTACTACGACTTCAGTGAAGAAAAACGTGAGGTTGCGATTGGGTACACATTTTTAGCCCGTGAAAAATGGGGCGGCGCAGCGAATGGTGAACTCAAGCGCCTGATGCTCGACCACGCATTTCGCTGGGTCGACACTGTGTGGTTCCATATCGGCGCTCAGAACATTCGCTCACAACGGGCCATGGAGAAAATCGGCGGAAGGTTGTCGCATTCCGCAACGAAGGATGTCGCCGGGCGCACCCAAGAGAACCTTTTTTATAAAGTTGAGCGTGATGCGTTTGTGGGTAACCAGTTGTAGTGGATCAGGATGCGAGTGTGATTGTCGGTCGGCTGGACGCGGGGGGATTTGCGGAGGGCAAAACGAGAAGGAACGGCAGCTGTGGTTCGATCTCCAACAGAGACCTGCGTGCACAATGTGATGCTTTGAAGCGTTGATCGATGATCGAGAGAGTGAATTTACTTCCCGAAAAATGTAGAGGTGCCACCTCTAATACATCAGTTTTCGACACCGGCGATGCATTGGGAAAATACCCTTCCTGGGCGGCTTCGATGCCGCAAATGCTAAATTGCCGCCCAATCAAATAGGCGACGACATGCGGATTTTGATAGCGGCGGTAGGGGTTCAGGAGCTTCAAAATGGGATTCGCAACAACACTCTGGGAATGGTATGGGCAGGGGGAGTACAAGCGGGTGCTCGCCGTTTGTGAAACGTTTCCTGCGCTGGAATTTTTGGCGATGAGTGCCGATGAGCAGCGAGGAGCTATTCCGTCTTGCCCTGCCTGTGAAGCCTGGTCAATGACAATGCTGCCGTTGAACGATACGTTGGTCGTCTGTGGCACAGCAATGCCCAGCGAAGTTGGAAGCAATCTCCACAACCTATGGCAACTCTGCAGCAACCTGCCTGAACACGCTTTTCGTTGTGGCGACTGGGTGTTATTCGATCATCAAGAATGGCAGCCCATTCGTGATTACGCCCAGAAACTGCTGGGTCTAATGGAGTGCCTGGAAATACAGCCTCACCTGGACGACCTGACAGTTGATTGTTGCAACGAGGTAAAGGGGGACATCGTTGCCAATTTTAAGCGTACATAACAGCCGTCAATGCCCAGCCCCGCGCTGGGCTTTTTGCATCTGGCGAAAGCATACGTATAAGAAAGGCGCTCCGTAGAGCGCGTAATAGCTACTTAATCCAGGCTTACTTTAACGGAAAGGTAGCCATGAATGCTGTCCCACTTTCAATGGTTGAACTAACCGAAACCGTGCCGCCGTGTGCCTTCACGATTTCGCGAACAATGAAAAGCCCCAATCCAACGCTGCGACTGTCTTGCGCAAGATTGACACCACGGGTCATCGGACTGAAGACCGTGGCCAGAAAGTCTGGAGGAATCGGTATACCCCAGTTGTGCACCACCAACTCGAAACCTTGCTCCGTAATGGAGGAGGTTACTGTCACCGGGCGATCCACCGCTCCGTACGTAACAGCATTGGAAATAAGGTTGCCTGCAAGCTGCGTAAGCCTGTCGCTGTCAGCCATGCATAGACCCTGGCCATTGATAGAATGCAGAAACTCTCGTTTGGGATAAACGATTCGAAGCTGCTCGACAGCCGAAGCGATCAGCAGGTGTAGGTCGATAGTCGTTTTTGTTACCCCAATACCGCGCCCTATTCTGGCCTGCGTGAAATCCAACAAATCGTTGATAAGCCTGCGTGCCCTTTGCGCCGCTTCCTGAGTGTGCCGAACCAATTGTTGCTGCTTGGGGGACAGATCATTGCGCTCAAGCACCTCGGTGGCCATTGAGATCACTGAGAGGGGATTACGCAGATCGTGACTCACTATCCCAATCATTTGCTCAGAGAACAGAGCACGGTCTTCTGCTGCCGCCTGCTCCCGTTTTACGTCTGTAATGTCATGAAGAATACCGACAAACTGAACGAGCTTGTTATTTGGGTCGAATGCCGCACGCCCAGTGGAGAGTACCGTGCGCTGAACGCCATCAACGCCGTTCAATCTATAAGTGCAGCGATACTCCTGAGCAACCGATCCGAGAGCCGCCGAAAATAACTCGGCCTCTCTTGGGCGGTCATTAGGGTCTATTAGGTCTGAGTACACTGAGGCCGAAACATCCTGGTTTGACGGATAACCGAGCAATTGCGCCACGCTGTTATCGTAACGACGCTCAAGTGTCACCGGGTCGACGTCCCAAACGTGCATTTTGGCCGACTCCAGAGCAACCCGCAGCCTGGCATCGGCAACCGACAAATCCCGCTGAAGCGCCAGGTGAGCTTCGAGCGATTCCTCAGCTTGCCGTTTGGAAATCAGCACTTCCTGCTCGAATCGATGCCGCTCGATCACTACAAAAGCGCAAACCTCATCGAAAATGCCTCCAAGGTGCTCCCGCCTTGTTGCGTTGAGAATCATGGGTAATTTTTTACCCTCAGACGTCGCAAACTCAAGCTTTACCTCGCAGATGGAACGCTGCATCTCAAGCAAAGGCATCCAGTGAGTTTGATGGAAAATCCGTCCTCCGATAGTCAGCAACTCTTGAAGTTTACGTCGGCCAACCAACTGATCTTTGGAGTACCCCAGCCACTCGCAGAAGGTGGCATTTGCCCGAAGGATTAAACCGGCCTTGCTGGTGATAATGAGGGCGCAGGGAGCGTGCTCGTAAAGCAAGTCGGCATCAGGGAGTGGGTCGTCATTAGCCCCCATGAGCAATTCGACCCTGAACGCTTGCAATGAAGCTTTGGATCGCATTGATGCATAGATCAGGAGCACTCAGGTGCGGGCAATGCCCCACGTTTTCTATCACCTCAAGACGATTATCCGGGATCACCTTGTTGAGGTAACGACCGACTTCGACAGGTGCAATGATGTCGTCGGAGGACTGAATAATCAGCGCCGGCGCCAGTAACTTGGCCACGTCATTGCGGTTATCAGATAGGAAAGTCACCCTGGCGAATCGCTTCGCAATATCAGGGTCTGTCTGGCAGAAGCTATTGGTTAATTCGACACCAAGATGGGGCTGTCCAGGCGCGCCCATGATGGCGGGGGCCATGGAACTCGACCAGCCAAGGTAGTTGCTTTCCAACGTCTCCAGAAGTGAGTCGATGTCCTCCCTGCTGAAACCACCAAAATATTCACCATCGTTGATATACGACGGTGAAGGCCCAACCATGACATGCGCCCCAAATAGGTCAGGACGCTTATTGGCGGCGATTACGCCAGCCATAGCGCTGACAGAATGCCCGACAAATATGACCGGGCAGTCCGCAAACTCCTCAATAATCTCCACGATGTCTTGCGCGTACCCTTTTAATGATGAGTACCTCACAACCTCGTAGGCTGAGAGGTCTGACTTCCCACAGCCTACGACGTCGAAAAGAATCGTCCGAAAGTTTTCGCGGAATGCCGGCTCGACCAGTCTCCACATATTTTGATCACACCCAAAACCATGCGCAAACACTAGAGTGGCAGGGCCTGAACCGTGGACGCGTACATTGTTGCGAATTAGGACAGACATTTAAGCCTCCTGCGCTGATCACACATGGAATTTGAAAGGGCGAGTTTAACAGTCTATGTCATTAAGTGCCGTCGTCCGTCTTGCTTGGCAGCAAAAACCTGGACGATAGCAAGTCTCAACGGGCATGGTCCGGAGGCTTATCTGAAGGGGGCGGGCGAGCCCTTGGCTGAACGCTACATCGCTGACGAACTGCCGGTTGCACAGGCGGTCGAAGGCGGCACGCAAGGTAGGCATGCAGCGCCACCCATTTCAATCCTTAGGTCTCGGCGGTGTCCAGTATGTTGATACGCTGCGCAAGGACCGTCATTCGACAAATAAAGGAAATATTCGATTTGCCAAATTGATAGGAGTGTTTGCGGGTGAACGCTACGGTGGATTCGCACTTCGACTCGATCCCAGTCTCCTCCAGTACTTCGCGCTCCATAAAAACAAGCGCCTGGCCATCGATCAGGACCTTGCGGCCCAGGACCAGAAACACACTCGAGTATTGCACGCTGACGATTAAATCAATGAGTTCTACGTAGCCTGACAAGGACTTGCTGGCTTTTGTTCAGCAGCAAGGTTGGTGAAAAAAATGCAGCCTATTAACTTGGCGAATAAAACTAACGTCTCCTCAAGATCCGGGTCTTCAAACAAGATTGAGCGTGAGTCCAGCGCGCATAAAGCGCCAAAGAGGCGTCCATCAGGAAGGAAGATAGGCGCGCCTGCATAACTTTCCAGTCCGTATTGCTTGACGACATGGCGATCTGAATATCTGTGATCGCCACTGATTTTTGGAATGAAGAGGGCTTTGGGGTTTCTTCTCAGCTCGCTGCAGAGGGTGATTTCCAACTCCAGGGTATTTCCAGCCTCTATCCCTAAATGCGTTGGGTCGCACACTGAGCAAACTATCCAGTCCTTTTCCGTGAATTTGGCAATGCCTGCAAATCGCATCCCTGTCAGGCGCGTAACAAGCTGCAAAATAGTGCTCGTGGCCTCCAGTTCAGCTATTTCAGAGCGTTCATCTGCGCTCAGCACAGAGTGCAAGGCAATCTCATGAGAAGCCATTTTTATCCTCTGCTGTCTGTCGCTGAGCGTGTCACTGTTGATTTGTGAATCTGTGCCATGAACCCTGCACTGTGCTTGATCCAGCTTTTAAGTCCGGAATCGGAGAACCAAGTCGTTCAAGTTCACGGCTAGACGTGATAATTCATTGCTTGCAGTCAACGTCTGGCGAGTGCCCTCAGTGCTTTGAATTGCCAAGTCACGAATGCTTATAAGACTGCGATCTACGTCACGTGCAACGTGAGCTTGTTCCTCGGAAGCGGTCGCGATCTGAATATTGCGGTCGTTGATTTCCAGCACGGAATCAATAATTTGGCGCAGCGATTGGCCTGCTTGCTCTGCCGTATCTCGCGTGGTGTAAACCTCAGAAGTGCTCTTGTGCATCAACTCCACTGCGGCTGAAGAACCGGCTTGAATGGTGGATATCATCTGTTCAATTTCCTGGGTCGAAGTTTGGGTGCGGTGCGCCAACGCCCGAACCTCATCGGCCACCACTGCAAAACCACGGCCCTGTTCACCCGCACGTGCCGCTTCAATTGCTGCATTCAACGCCAGGAGATTCGTTTGCTCGGCAATCGCCCTGATCACACTCAGCACTTTGGTGATGTCTTGAGCCTGGCCTGCGAGTTCTTTCACCTGGTCTGAGGAGACTTCGACCAGTTCCGTCAGTCCGCGCATGGCCGTTAACGTTTCAGTCACTTTTTGATTGCCCAGATCAGCCGCCAAGCTGGACTGCATGGCCGCTTCAGATGTGGAGTTGGCATTGCGCGCGACCTCTTCGACGGCGACGCTCATTTCGGTCACTGCTGTGGCCGCTTGCTCGATTTCGCTGTTTTGCTGCTGAAGGGTGCGATCGGCACTTTCTGTGATCGAAGTCATTTCGACAGCTGCGGTACTCAATTGAGCAGACGCTCCCGAGATTTCTAAAATCGTGCTTCTGAGATTTTTCTGCATCCGATTGAGTGCATGCATCAAGCGCGAGGCTTCGTCTGAACCTGTCACTTCAAGGTCGTGGGTGAGGTCGCCAGACGCGATATCTTCCGCCAACTTCAGCGAGGCGCTGATGGGGCTGACGATGCTTTTAGTGAACAGGGTCGCCAGGACGATGGTTAAGATAAATGCGACTACCAGTACCGAAATCAAGACGTTAACGCTATGGGTATATACATCTGTCGCGTCTTGCCCCGACACCACCGCCTGACGCGCATTTTGCTCACGAAGAATGGTTAGCTGCTCCTGATAGGCGCCTGCTCGCTGTGCCTGCTCTGTGTTCGCAAAAAGAACAGCTTGGTCATGATCAGCAATATCGAGGGCAAGTACGTTCTTGAGGCCGTCGATGTAGACATTCATAGCTTGGCTTGTCTTCGAAAACTGCAGTTCATCCTGCTGGCCAGAAATCAGGTGTTCACGGTAAAACTCGGTCTTCGACTGGAGCGTCTGTATGGCGCCTTCGACCAATGACAGCGATTTATCATGCACATCCTTGGTCGTGCTCGACAGCATGCGGATACTTTCAAGGCGAGCATGGAGCAGGGCGATTTGAATGTCGTCAATGACCTGGATGCTGGGCAATGAGTTTTGCTCGATGTCCTGCTCTGCATTACGCAGGTGATCTATCTGCAGATACGAGAAGCCCGCCAAGCTGATGAGCAGGAGTGTGATTAGCCCAAAGCAGACGAAAGCCCTGCGCGCGATATTCAAGGATCTTAATTTCATATAGGCCTCCGAAGGCCGGGATTTATTGGCGTGGCAATCCACGTCATTTTGTTGAGCGCGAACAAAACAGACTGTTCATGCAGCACAGTGACTCTCGGCTGCAGCTTGGGGGGGCAGACGTAAATCCAGGAATACAAAAGAATGAATCGAGATAATAGGCGCGCTAAATAATTGCGCGCTTATGAGTTTGAGGTGCTCATGCCGTAAGTGGGCCGGAGGGGAGTTTTCGATTAATCCAAGCGGGGGTGTGCCGCAACGACGGGCTCACCGTTGCAGGCTTCGCGCATTGAACTACGCTTGCCGGGAGCGCTCTGACTTCGATCATTTTGGTAACTGATAGGGCATCATGGACAAGCGGCTTGCGGGTCTGTCAATACTGCTGACCCTCGGGTGGGTCGTCACGGTGGCGGCCGTCATGTGGTATTTCTACGACAATTAATCTGAAGGCCGAATCGATTCAGGCCTTTTAATCCTGACGTTCCCCAGGGCCGTATCGCCTTTGCACCCCGCGAAGACTTCTGATGGCATATCCCTGATGCAGTCACAACCTTACCCGTGGAATGGCTCGGGCTGCTCAACCGTGACCCTGAACTGCTTAACAGAGCGCTTTCTGGGTTACCCGAAGATATGCCTGTGCGCAGGATGCTGATCGACTTAGCGCTTGGCGGGGTTGGCCATGCCACCCATCATCTTGACGAATCTTCCTTCTTAGGCAGCGTTGACGAGGCGACCTCAGCGCTGGAGCGTGCCAGACGACTCATAGCAGAAGCCCCTGATCCCGAAGCGCTGGCGTATCTGACATCTGAAGTGCAGCATTTCGACCGCCTCATCGCGGACTGGAAAGCCTATTCGGAAAATCCCGTAGGCGGCTTCCCCGAATGGTGCGCGAAACTGGGACGAGACTACACAGATTCCGCCAAGGTCTACTACGAGAGATGAGGCGGCGACAGATCCAGCGCGCATCAGGTTTCCTCAAGAGCGAGTAGGTTTTCATAGCAGTTTGAGAGCGGCGAAGGATCACATCTGAATGTGGCATCGGTGTTCCTCCCTGAGGCGAACAGCGTAGCAGGGAGCTTCTTCGGTGTGGCGCCGTAGGTTGCCGCAGACACCGCAAAGAAATTGAACACGCCCTGCCAAGCGCAGGGCGTGTCTGACACTACTTGCCTAGCTTTTTACGAACGTCAGTCACCATCGGGCCTACGGCCTTAACCGCGTCTTTGAGCTGTTGCTCTGTTACCCCGAACGCCTTCGTCCAGTGCTTTAGCTCCCAAGGTTCTGATGTGTTCACTCGAGCACGATCTTGAGGCCCACGGTTTTTCAGATCATCAGACATACTCCACTCCCTGCGGGTTGGCCTGGAGGGCCCAGGCGACTCTCGATAGAGCATGGGAAAGTATGGGTAGTTCGATTGAGGTTACAGGAGGGTAAATTGCATTCGGCTGGACGCCGCAGGAGGGCAATTGCGGAACAGGTGTGTCAATTGCGGAAAAAAGAAAAGGCCTGCATGAGTTTCCTCATGCAAGCCCTTGATATCTATGGTGCCCGAACCCGGAATCGAACCGGGACGCCCTTACGAGCGGGGGATTTTAAGTCCCATGCGTCTACCAGTTTCGCCATTCGGGCGGTAGCGCGGTGCAGCAGGGTTGGGAATATATAGACCCAGGCGCTTGGATGCAAGGTCGAACGTTGTGTTTGTTGCATTCGCGCAAAGTTGAAAAAGCTTGCCAGATCAGTGCCCTACACGAGAAACCTGCCGTCGAGGTGAGGGTTTTGACACGCCACGACATGCTCCTGTCACTATCCGACGCAGCCCTGAATTAGAGTGCGCCTGCGCATTCCTGTCAGGTCGGCTCATGAAATTTGCATCTGATCCCATTGTCACTCAACAGTTTGAGCAACGCATACGGTTATTAAAACCGGTCGACTATCGAGCTGCGGCATCGTGCTGACGGTTTTGCCGAGATGGATTTCGAGGGTGTGGTTCTGGCGATAGGCGACGAGCGCTTGGTCCGCTTGCATCACAACGGATTGGCCGTCACTGCGAGTAACTGCTCGGCGATCCCGGCATTTCAAGTGGAGGAGGTCGAAGCTGTCCTGCTGCGGGTCAGCAGCACGCAAGTGGCCATGCCCGTGACAATCATGCCATGGGCAATACTTGCGCACTGCTGCAGGAACCCGACGGGAACCTGGTGAATATCTTCTCAATACCCGAACAGCTCAGACAAAGTGCTGCCCGCTGAACCCGCGTGGCAAGCGCTGCAACCCGGGCAGGTCGGTCAGGCGTTGCGTCCACGCACTGCGCCAGTCGCTGGCAGCGTGGGTCTGGGTTTTGCGCGCGGAGCGGCGGGCGGCATTGCGTTGTGTGCGGCGCGCTTCTTTGTAGGCTTCAGTATTGCGGCAGGTGCGGCATTTGACTCGGTTCAGTTCGGTGCTGGACGTAAGATTGCTGCCGTGATGGCCGCAGGCTAGATGCCCGGCGACCTTGAAGTGAGTGACCATGTAAGCGTCTCCTTCTTATGGGGGTACGCGCATCCCAGACCAGCAGGTGCACGTGAGCAGGGCGGGGCAATTAACCCCGGCGCCTCAGGGTTTTGACTCCAGGCGCGGCGCGGCGTTCGGTTTTGTTCCGCGGCGGGTTCGCGTTACCCTGTGAGGCCAACAATCATAAAAAGGAATGGATGATGACTGTCGACGTGTTGCCGCTGGAAGGCAGTTGCCGTTGTAACCGGGTGCGCTTCAGCGTGAGCCTGCCCCCAGTGATTACCATGGCTTGCCATTGCAGCGGCTGCCGGAAAATGACCTCAAGCGCGTTCTCCCTCAGCGCCTTGATCCCTGCCAGTGGCTTTACCGTGACCCAGGGTTGCCCAGTCATAGGCGGCTTGCACGGTGTGGACCGTCACTATTGCTGCCCGCATTGCATGAGCTGGCTGTTTACCCGTCCCCATGGCATTGACGAATTCGTCAATGTGCGCGCGACGTTGTTGGATGACGCCCACGACTACGTGCCGTTCATGGAAACCTGGACCAGCGAAAAGCTGCCCTGGGCCTCCACGCCTGCCGTCGAAAGCTTTGCGCAATTGCCAGCGCCGCAGGACTTTCCACGCTTGATGCAGGCCTATGCCGCGTTCAGCGCACGCTGAGTTCAGTCAATCAGTGCCAGCAGGTCGGTGTCGCCTACATCCACGCCCGCTTGGGTCAGCAGTGTGGTTGCCTGGCCTCGGTGGTGGGTCTGGTGATTGAAAAAATGCACCAGCAAGCCAAAGAACGGCTTGTGGTTCGCGGCGCCGCGCATGTTGTGATAACGCAGGTGCTGGTCCAGGTCGGAATCGCGCAGGCTGTGCGCCCACTCGATGATGAGCTGATCCAGCCATGCGCGATGGGCTGACAGCACGCGCAGATCGGCAAAGGCCAGCTGCTTGAGGTCGGTGGGTGTGGCAATCGCACTTAAGGGGGCCAGCGCCGAAAAGCCCGCGGGATGCTGGGCAAAACGTTTGAGCCAGACGGTATCCCCCAGCGCGAGGTGATTCAGCGTGCCGAGGATTGAGCCAAAAAACGCCTGTCGATCCGCCGCCAGCTCCGCGTCCGTCAGCGTGCTGGCGGCGTCGTAGAGTTTGCGGTTCATCCACTGGTTGTAGTTGGCCATCAACACGATGTGCTCGATACGGTTCACGGGTGCTCTCTCTCAACAGCGCAGTGGCGTCATCATAGAGCGTGCCTGCCCGGCGGTCATGGTGTTCCAGCAGCGGCGGGCTATGGTTGTTGAATGCCAACACTGCGCCCTGGGAGGGTAAGACCATGAACACCAGCGATCTATTGGAACAATTGCTGCGCGGGCAGTCAGGCAGCGCCTCCTCGGGCGGTGGCCTGGGCGGCCTGTTGGGCGGTTTGCTCAAAAACACCAGCGCCGGCAATGCCTCGGGAGGCGGTGGGTTGGGTGGATTGTTGGGTGGCCTCGGTGGGCTGCTGCGCGGCGCGCCCGCCAGCGGTACGACGCAGGCGCGTTCCGGCGGGATGAATTACGCGGCATTGGCGTCTCTCGGGATGGCCGCGTTTCAGGCGTATCAGGCCTGGCAACGACAGCAGGCGTCTGCACCCCAGCAAGCCATTCAGACGGTTGACCAGCTCGACGGCCCTGAGGCCGAGGCCCACAGCCATGCACTGTTGCGTGCATTGATTGCGGCCGCCAAGGCGGATGGCAAGATCGATGCGCAGGAGCAACAGATGATCAGCGCCGAGATTGGCCGCCACACCGACGACTCGCAACTGCAGCAATGGCTCGACGCCGAAGTGGCCAAGCCGCTGAATGCTGCGGATTTTGCCGAGTATGCGCGTGACCCGGCGGTGGCTTCGGAGATCTACCTGGCCAGCGTGATGCTGGTCAATGATCAGCAGCAGGAAGAGCGTAGCTACCTGGATGAACTGGCAGGGCAGTTGCAGATCGATCCTGATCTGCAACTGCACCTGGAACAGCAGGCCAAGGCTTAGAAACGTAGGGTGGCACCGGTCGTCAACCACTGATCGCGCGCGCCGCTCAGGCTCTGCCCGACGACGACATCCACATCCACCAACGCGCCGAGATGGAAGCGGGGCCCGGCCTGCCACGCCTGGTCGCCGCCTTCCTGGCCGTAGCGCTCACCGATCAGTGTCAAAGCATGCGCAAGCTCATATTCGAACCCCGTGCCCCAGGTCAGGCGGTGGTGTTGTTCGCCGCCGTTGTAGGCATGTGTCCAGCCGCCATTGAGGTTCAGGCGCAGCGCTTCGACAGGTTGCCAGGTCAATGGCACATTCAGGTCCGCGCCGTCGAACGCGTGCTGGCGGTCCAAGGCAAAATGCGACGTTGCCGAAACCGCCAGCTGTAGCCCAAGGTCCTCGCGTGACCACACCTGCGCCTTCACTTGCGGGCTGACCTGCGTTTGGGCATCACCGGCCTGGCTGGCGCGCGACAGTGCGGCGCTCCATTGCACCGAGGGCAGTGCACTGAAGGTACAGGCCGGGTTCAAGGTTTCGCTGTGGCTGTTGCCTTGGTGCCGATTGGCGGTGTACCAGGCGTCCACATTGCATTCGCCCGGAGCGTTGACCGCGCCGTCATCAACCACATAGGCACCACCGGCCGCGTGAGCTTTGGAAAGCAGCGCGATGAGCAGGACAAGGCCCAGGGTCACGCCGATAAACGTCAGGTTACGTTGCAGTGCACGCCGCTTGGCCGGCGGCAGCAGCAACAGGGTATGGCGAGCGCCGCGATAGTGACGTGCGCGATATTTGGCAAACCCGTCTTGGCGATGAGGGGTGTGTTTTTTGTGCATGATGCACCTCGCTTGAATTCAGCTTTCTACGGTCAGCACCGAAATGCCGCTGGCTTTGGCCTGGCAGACCAGCTCCGAGGTGTCGTCACCACCCGGCAGGGCGATGACCACGTCGGGGCGGCTGTCGGTCAGCATGAAATGGTTGCGTTGGCGTTCCGCCTGCTTGCCATGGCGTTGCCAATTGGGCGGGTAACGCACCACGTCGATGCCGATTTCCCGCGCCCATTCCTCAACGTCACTGCCCAGGAATTGGTTGCCGCCGTGAATCAATACCTGCACCGGGCGCAGGCGGTGGTAAGCGTCCAGCACTTGGCGGGACTTTTTGGTGTCGGCGTAATGACGACCTGCACAGATCAAGACGCGCATGGTGAGAATCCTTGTGTTGCACGGTGGCCGCCGGGCGACGGCCACCGTTTTCAGAGGCGGGGGATCAGTACCACTGCTTGAAGCGGCGGATGTAGATCGTTTTCATCAGTTGAGCCACGCAGCAGTAGGCCAACAGCGTGCCGACCAGCCATGGGAAGTACGCCAGCGGCAGCGGCTGCAGGCCGACCAGTGTGCCCAGCGGCGAGAACGGCACGTAGATCCCCAGGCCGATGACGATGGCGGTCATCATCAACACCGGCCAGGCGGCCGTGCTCTGGAAGAACGGGATCTTGCGAGTCCGCAACATGTGCACGACCAGGGTTTGCGAGAGCAGCCCCTCGATAAACCAGCCGGACTGGAACAGGGTCTGCATTTCCACACTGTTGGCGCTGAACACGTACCACATCAGCGCAAAGGTGGTGATGTCGAAGATCGACGAGGTCGGCCCGATCCAGATCATGAAGCGGCCGATGTTTTTCGCATCCCACTTGCGCGGTTTGGCCAGGTATTCCTTGTCCATCTTGTCCCACGGCAGGGCCAGCTGGGAGATGTCGTACATCAGGTTTTGCAGCAGCAGGTGGATCGCCAGCATCGGCATGAACGGAATGAACGCACTGGCTACCAGCACCGAGAACACGTTGCCGAAGTTGGAACTGGCGGTCATGTTCAGGTACTTCATGATGTTGCCGAAGGTTTCGCGGCCCTTGAGCACGCCTTCTTCCAGCACCATCAGGCTCTTTTCCAGCAGGATGATGTCGGCCGATTCCTTGGCGATGTCGGTGCCGCTGTCCACCGAGATGCCCACGTCGGCGTCGCGCAGCGCTGGTGCATCGTTGATGCCGTCGCCGAGGAAACCCACAGTGTGGCCGTTGGCTTGCAGCGCTTTGAGCACCCGGGATTTCTGCAGCGGCGTCAGCTTGGCAAACACGCTGCGTTCTTCCACGCGGCGCAGCAGCGTCGCGTCGTCCATCGCTTCAATTTCCACGCCCAACAGTGGTTGACCAGGTTCCAGGCCGACCTGGCGGCAGATCTTGCTGGTGACCACCGCGTTGTCGCCGGTCAGCACCTTTACCGCCACGCCAATTTGCTGCAGCGCTGCAATCGCCGGGCCCGCAGTTTCCTTCGGTGGGTCCAGGAAAGTCAGGAAGCCCTGGATCACCAGGTTGCGCTCATCAATCGTGGTGTACTGCTGGCGAGCCAGCGATTTAGGGATGTTGCGGGTGGCGACCACCAGTACACGAAAGCCATCCTCGTTGTAGTCATTGGCCAGTGCCAGCAGCTCGTCACGGCGACGATCATCCAGCGGCACTGCAGCGCCATCTTCCATGACGTGGGTGGAAATGCTCAGCATCTCTTCCACCGCGCCTTTGCACACCAGCAACTGGTCGCCGGCAGCGTCCTTGACCACGATCGACAGGCGACGGCGCACGAAGTCGAACGGCAATTCATCGACCTTGCTGTAGGCAAATGGCCGCTGGAACTTGGGATTGTGTTCCGAGAACTGCACCACGGCCTGGTCCATCAGGTTTTTCATGCCGCTTTGGTGGTAGCTGTTCAGCCAGGCCAGGGACAGCACCGCATCATCACGTTGGCCAAAGGCGTTGACGTGGTGTTCGAGGATGATCTTGTCCTGGGTCAGGGTGCCGGTCTTGTCGGTGCACAGCACATCCATCGAGCCGAAGTTCTGGATCGCATTCAGGCGCTTGACCACCACTTTGCGCTTGGCCATGGCGGTCGCGCCCTTGGCCAGGTTGGCGCTGACGATCATCGGCAGCATTTCCGGGGTCAGGCCCACGGCTACCGCCAGAGCAAACAGGAACGCGTCGCCCCAGTCGCCTTTGGAGAAGCCATTAAGCAGGAACACGATCGGCACCATCACCAGCATGAAGCGAATCAACAGCCAGCTGACGCTGTTGACCCCACGGTCGAACGCGGTTTGCACCCGCGAGCCGACAATCGCCTTGGCCAGCGAGCCAAAGTAAGTGCGCGGCCCGGTGGCAACCACCACGGCCTTGGCGCGTCCGCTGACCACGTTGGTGCCCATGAAGCAGATGTTGGGCAGGTCCAGCAGGTTGCCCTGGTCGGCCGCGAGCGAAGAGGCGGATTTTTGCGTGACGTCACCGAGCGTGTCGTACTTTTCGACCGGCAAGGCTTCACCGGTCAGCACGGCCTGGCTGATAAACAGATCGCGGGATTCGATCAGGCGCACATCGGCAGGGATCATGTCGCCGGCCGACAGTTGCACGATATCGCCAGCGACCAGGTCGCGCATCGGCACTTCGCGCAGCGTCGGCTGGGCGCCGACTTGCTCACGCCGCAGCACAGTGGCAGTGGTGCGCACCATGGCCTTGAGTGCTTCGGCGGATTTGGCCGAGCGGTGTTCCTGCCAGAAGCGCAGCAGGCTGCTGAGCAGCACCATGGTCATGATGATGATGACTTTGGTCAGGTCGACTTCTTCACCCGCCTGTAACGGCAGCCAATAGTCGGTGACAAAGCTGATGCCCGCCAGGGTCAGCAACACGTAGATGAAGGGATTGTTCAGCGCCTGCAGGAACTGGACGATGGCGTGAGGCGGCTTGTCGTGGGCCACTTCGTTGTAGCCTTCGCGTTGCAGACGCGCCGAGGCGTCCAGTTCGGTCAGGCCATCCTGGGTGGCTCGCACGTTGGCGAGGGTGGCCTGCAGGCCGTTCTGGGCTTCGCGGGCGGCGCGCATCGACAGTTTGGTGTCGGTGTCGGTGCCATTTTTCTTGTGCAGAGGCGTGTTTTTTACGGCGCTCATTGTCTGTACTCCTGTCGCCAATTCTCGACAAAACATACCCGGTACTTACCTGAAGACAGGCGAGCGAAAGCATGCCGAGCCGCAAACTTCGCGATCGGTTTAAATAAGGTGTTCACATAACTTCTACAGCGCCCGCCAAACGCGCGTTAGTTAACTTACGCGCAGCGGGCTACTACTGGACGTGTTCATAAAGAACTCCAGAACATTAATTAGAAAGTTGCTGTTTCCAGCCGGGTTAAGCGCTGCGAGTGCTCAGGTAAAGTCCGAACATCAGGCTCGCTTGAGCCAGCATGGAAACCTGGGGTCTCTGCGGGTCTTGAGGGTCGGCATGGTCCCAATGCTGCAGCAGTTGGCCGCTGGCAGGGCACAGATGCCAGTGCGCCAACACAGGGGCCGGACGCGCCTGGTCTTTGCTGGCTTGAGGGGAGGGTGCAGCAAACGTGGCCCGGGTAGGCGAAAAGCCTACGGGCTCGCGGCACAGCTTGGCGCGCAGGGCAGCGGCCAGCGTACGTACATCGGGCAAAGCAATGAGTTGGAAGGTCATAACACACCTCGGGACCGGACGGGCGACCGGTGAGGCAGTTACGGTGGAGCATCAAGCTCTAGCGCAGCTTACCGGACCTGGAAGGCGAGTCCTGTCATATTCTGGGTTTGGCGCCCGATGCCCGCTAAAGCGGTGCTCGGACAGCGACTAGATACTGTGTCCATTGGCTTCTTTTGTGAGGTTTAAAAAAGGCCCCAGTTGCGGGCACGGGCAATCTACTCAGACGGTTACAAAATGTCAACGCATGATTAATTAAATGCGCCCGTGTTCAGAGTTTATTCAGACAAGGGGCACGGTTAGTTGTGGGCTATATAACTTCATACACCCCGTGCAGCCAGAACCGCCAGATAGATCAACACTAAACCACACGCGCCGTAACTGACGCGCTGCCACAGCGGCGAGGCATTTTTGCGTAACAGATTGACCAGCGCCGCAATCAGAAAACACGACAGCACCGACGCCAGCATGAAACCTGCAAAAAACATCAAGGTTTGCCCAGCGCTGGGCGTAGCGCCGACGATCCCGGACAAGGCGCTGCCCAACGCGCCCCAGTACACAATGTTCTTCGGGTTAGCCAGGGACATGGCCGCGCCAACCGCCAGTGCGTTCCGACCGGAGTGGGCCGGCCCGCTGTCTGCTGCGGGCAGGTGCCAGGCGTCGATCAGACTGCGCACGCCGAGCCACGCCAGGTACACCGCGCACACTATCGTCAGCGGAACGCGCACGGCTTCGTGTTCAATCAGCAGGGCGATGCCGGTGAGGCCGATCACCGCCCAGGCGGCGTCGCCCACCAGTGAACCGATTTGCACCAGCAAGGCAGAGGTGAACCCATGGAGCAAGCCACGGCGCAGGGTTTCTGCCAGCACCGCGCCGGGCGAGAGGCAAAACACAAAACCGAATACCAGCGCGTAAAAAAAGATCGTCACCATGCCCGCTTTCCTTCAACAGAGGCGCGCAGTGTGCGGCTGTGTGGCCCAGGCGTCTTGAACCAGATTGCGCTTTCAGCGTTTCAACAGGCTTTGATAGCGGCCTGGAGTGATGCCATAGGCGGCGCGAAAGTGCCGGTTGAGATGGCTTTGATCAGCAAACCCCAGCTCATGCGCGACGTCGCTGGCCGAGGCGCCGCGGCGCAAGAGTCCCTTGGCACGACAGGTACGCAATTGCATCGCCCACTGCCTGGGGCTCAGCCCGGTTTCTTTCTGGAAGGTGCGCAACAGGTGGAATTTGGACAGGCCCAGCTCATCGCCCAACTGGTCCAGCGGCAGCGCTTGGCTCAGTTGCTCGGCGAGCAGCTCCTGGGCCCGGTGGATCATGCCTTTGCCGCCCGTGGCAGCGCCGGGCAGGCGCACACCGCTGGCACCGACCACTTCACCCAGCAGCAGAACCAAGGCGTCTTCGTTAATCTCGCGGAGCAATGGGTCGTCGTTCAAGGCACCCTTGACCGCCGCAGCCAGGCGCTGTGCCAAGTCTGGCTGGAAGCACAGCGAGCGATCAAACTCCAACTGGGCCAGCCCCAGGTCAGCCGCCAACGCGTCGGCCGCGACGTACAGGCTGACAAAATGCCAGGGCGCACCATCAGCTGCGCCGCCCCCTTGAATCTGCCCAGGGTTGTACAACGTAATGCTGCCGGGCCCGGCCTGGAACTCACGGCGATCGAGCCAAACGCTTTCCTCGCCGACCAGGTTCACGCCGATCACGCATTCATCATGGCTATGGCGGGCAAAGGTCAGGCCGGTGCAGCGTGTATGGGTGACTTCGTAGTTGCCCAGCCAGGCGTGTTGCATGGCGCTCATCGGGTCGGCTCGATAGAAAAACAGCCGTGAGCATACGCTGACAAAGGTGTTCAGATCGACCATTGGCTGCGACGCGCGCCTAAGATGCGCACTGTGAGCCGGTCGCTATTCGGGGGCTGAGCTCACTGGCCAGGATGACGGTTCAGTAAGCTCTGCACCTTCCAAAAACAGGTTCAGGGTTTTAAATACTTCATTGACGCAAACGTGGAAGCGAGCTTTTTATAAATACGCTCGTCATCACTATCGATATCGCCATCCCCGTCGGCATCCAGTGCACCCTTGATGGTGCGGTAACTGCCCAGGTAGTCAGGGTTGCTGGCGACGACAATGACGTCGGGACGGTTAAGGTCGCGATTGCCTTTTCGGTAATGCAGGATGCTGACATCGGTTGCCGGGCTGTCGCTGAAGCCCATCAAAATACGGTCATAGAGCCTCTTGCTCTCATCCCTAGGGCTCAAGGTGGCCATGGCAGTGATGAGGTTCGCGGCAGCCAGGTAGTAGGAGGCATCCTCCTCGTCATGGTCGCCATCCCCATCTGCGTCATTGGTGGGTGACGAGGCGTCGTACGTCCAATTGTCGTTCGTTGAATACAGGGTGATGCGGCTATTGGGGTTGCTTAAATCACTGTTGCCTTCGTCAAAGCGAGACATCACCACTTCAGGATTGCCTGCGCCGTCGGTGTCTCTGAATTCGTAGAGCTGTTTGTGTTTCATGTCGGTGTCCCTTTTGTTCAGTGCGAAGTCCCTCTGGCAATTGAATTTAGGCACCTGTCCTTTGAGCGTCTACTGTGAGAGTTGACAGGTGTTTACTCATCCAGTGACGGTTCACGGCGCAGGTCTTCAGAGACTCAGGCGCAAGGCGAGCGCCGCCAGGGTGATCAACAGCACCGGCAAGGTCAGCACAATTCCGACCTTGAAATAGTAGCCCCACGTGATGGTGATGCCTTTGCGCGCAAGAATATGCAGCCACAACAACGTGGCCAGGCTGCCGATCGGAGTGATTTTCGGGCCCAGGTCGCTGCCGATCACGTTGGCGTAAACCATGGCGTCCTTGACCACGCCCACGGCATGGCTGGATTCGATGGACAGCGCGCCGATCAACACCGTCGGCAGGTTGTTCATCGCCGACGAGAGCAATGCCGTCAGCACCCCGGTGCCCATCGCCGCGCCCCATACGCCATACGTGGCGAAGGTGTCGAGCCAGGTTGCCAGGTAGGTGGTCAAACCCGCGTTGCGCAAGCCGTAGACCACCAGGTACATGCCCAGGGAAAACACCACGATCTGCCACGGGGCTTCTTTCAGCACTTTGCGCGTAGAAATTTTGTGGCCTTTGGCGGCGATCACCAGCAGTAACACGGCGCACACGGCGGAGATCGCACTGATCGGAATGCCCAGCGGCTCCAGGGCAAAACAGCCGACCAACAAAATACCGAGTACCCACCACCCGGCACGAAAGGTCGCACGGTCGTGGACGGCGCTGGCCGGGTCGTCAAGGTCGGCGGGGTCGTAGGCCTGCGGAATATCGCGGCGAAAAAACCACAGCAGCACCGCCAGTGTCGCTGCAACGCTGACGAAGTTGACCGGCACCATGACTGCTGCGTATTCGTTGAAGCCGATCTTGAAATAATCTGCAGAAACAATGTTCACCAGGTTCGACACCACCAACGGCAAGCTCGCCGTGTCTGCGATAAACCCGGCGCCCATCACGAAGGCCAGGGTGGCCGCCGGGGAAAAGCGCAACGCCAGCAGCATCGACATCACGATGGGTGTGAGGATCAACGCCGCGCCGTCATTGGCAAACAATGCCGACACCAGGGCGCCGAGCAGCACCATATAGGCGAACAGGCGCCGACCACGCCCACGACCCCAGCGCGCAACATGCAGCGCGGTCCAGGCAAAGAACCCGGCTTCATCGAGCAACAGGCTGATGATAATCAGCGCGACAAAAGTGCCGGTGGCGTTCCAGATGATGTGCCACACCACCGGGATGTCAGCCAGGCTGATGACCCCGCACGCCAGGGCCAGAATCGCGCCCATGGTTGCGCTCCAGCCGACCCCAAGGCCCTTGGGCTGCCAGATGACCAGAACGATGGTGAAGATAAAAATCGCAATTGCGACAAGCATGAATAAACGCTCCGATGGCTCAGCAGCAGGTGCTGGCCCGTTGTGGTCTGTCGCCCATTGCATCAAGACGCTGCGCGTCGTTTTGCAACCATGGCTGGTTAGCTTGCAAGGTAATGTCCAGCACTTGGGTCACCCACTCGGGCAGTGCCGGATTGATGCGGTAGTAGATCCATTGACCCTGGCGACGGTCCAGCAACAGCCCGCCACTGCGCAGTTGCGCCAGATGGCGGGAGATTTTCGGTTGACTGTCGCCAAGAGCATGGATCAGTTCGCACACGCAAAGTTCGCCCTCGCGCAGGATCAATAACGTCAACCGTACGCGGGTGGCATCGGCCAGGCATTTGAACAGCTCGGGCGCAGAGAGGGGAGCGGACATGATCGAGGTCTTCGTATGGATGGCCGGGTGAATATATGGATAGCCATATATGTAGGTCAAATCCTGAATTCCATTGACGTGGATCAAATGCCCGACAATCCGCCACAAGTGACTGAAATTAAAATGAAACACGAATGTCCTAAAGTGCCTGCCCATTGCTGATGAAGGAAGAACTCGCGTGACCCGTGCCACTCGCAACCTGCGCAAAACCCTCGATTCTGTCGCGGACAATAATGAAACTGCGGCGTTTGACCTGATGCGCGCCGTCGAAAAACTCGGCGATGAAGTGCTGCGCCAACGCCTGCTCAATACCATCCACCGGCTCAACCAGGATGCCCATGAGTTGCGCGAAGCGCGTGATTCGGTGGAGCAGGTCTCGGTCAAGCTCGCCTGAGCACGATCGTTCAAGACAAGCCCCGTATCACGCTGGCATGCTTGTCGACTGTCTGTCGATGAGCCGTCTCCATGCCTACAGCCTTACCTCATTACGCCTTCGGTCGCGGCGCCCTTGCCGTTATTCCACTGTCTCTGGCCTGTGCCCCCTGGGGATTGTTGGCCGGCTCCATGGCGATTGATGCGCAATTTACTCCGCTGCAAGCTCAGGGTTTGTCCGCCATTGTGTTCGCCGGTGCCGCGCAGTTGGTGGCGATCGGCATGGTCAAGAGCGGTGCCAGCCTGATCTCGATTGTGCTGACCACCTTGCTGCTCACATCCCAGCATTTGCTTTACGGCATGCACATGCGCCCGACGCTCTCGTCGCTCAATGTACGGTGGCGCATGAGCCTGGGCTTTTTGCTGACTGACGAGTTTTTCGCGCTGGTCAACCACTATGACCGTCAGACCTTCAATCGCTGGTATGCGCTGGGCGTCGGCCTGACGTTCTACATCATCTGGAACCTCTTCACCCTGGCGGGCATCGTGCTTGGCAAAAGCATTCCGGGGCTTGATCAGCTGGGGCTGGAGTTTTCCATTGCTGCGACTTTTATCGCCTTGATCACGCCGGTGGTGCGCGATGTGCCCACGGTGGTCTGCGTGGCGGTCTCGCTGCTGTGTTCGGTATGGCTGAGTTACTTGCACTGGGAGTCGGCGGTGGTGGTGTCGGGCGTGCTGGGGATGGGCGCAGGGTTTGCCTGCAAGCGGCTGGGAGTAGGGCAGCGATGATCTACATCATGATTGTGGCCATGGGCCTGGTGGTATTTCTCAACCGCTACTTGTTTATCGAGCCGCGTCTGCCGGTGCGCCTCAATCGCGGCGCGCGCGAGTTTCTCGGGTTTGCAGTGCCGGGAATGCTGACGGCGATTTGCGGGCCGATCATTTTTCTCGCCGAGCATAAGCTCAACCTGAGTCCGGCCAATCCTTACTTGCTGGCGGGGATCTGTGCGGTGGCGTTGATGTTCTGGACGCGTAGCGTGTTGATCACGGTGCTGTTGAGCATGGGGCTGTTCTATTTGTTTCGTTGGTGGCTCTGATGCGCAGGTGAGTTGCTGGAGGTCATCCACCGACACCCAGGCAAAAAAAAGCCCGCGGGAGGGCGGGCAGAAGGGAGACTTCTTAAAAATGAGCCTGCCAACTATAGGCAGCGCGAGCGCCCTTCACAGTGAAACTAAATTCATTCGGCCGCAGGTTTTGGTGGCTTCTTGGCCTTGGCCTCCGCCGCCAGGCATTCCAGGGCGAACTGCTCGGTATAGGTCATGTGGATCGGCGTGCTTTCACCTTTTACCGTGCGTTCGCCATCAAGGATGTAGCGGATGCGCTTGTCGGTGACGCCGATGCGCTTGGCGATCCACGTCGGCGTCTGGCCGATGCGACTGATCAGCTTATCGGCGTAGTCGGTGGAGGGGTTATAGCGTTCGGCGTTGGGCGTCATCGGGGTTCCAGGGGCAAGCGGGGGCATAAGTAGGCGACAGCGTGACGTAATAATCCTTGAGTGTCGCCTGCTAATGGTAGAGTCGCGTTTTTTTCCAAGGAGACGATGGCATGCGAAAGCTGGTAATTGGCGCATTGGCACTGGCAGTACTGTCCGGTTGCGCGGGCTCGAAAATGAACGACGCGCGCACCGGCATGCCTTACAAAACGCTGGCCTCGGACAAGACGCCGTTGGTGGTCGCCCAATGCATTCAGTTCGGCTGGCAGGACGAGGCGGTATTTGGCGTTGACGCCGGAGGCTTCAAGGAGCCGATCGAAGCAGGCGGTTTTACCGTGTACACCACCGGCGGCGATTATTTTGTCGACGTGCGCAGTGCCGGCGCCGGTTCCAGCGTCAATTACTTTGCCGTTGCCGACACGATGCCTGCCAAGCGCCGACTGGCCGCGCTCGCGACCTGCCTGTAATCCTTTGCCTAAGTGATATTCGGAAAAGCCTGGCGGGACAGCCGACGGACATTGGCTTATCATTCCCCCGCTCGCTCGACGTGATGGCTCTTTACCAGTACACGGACGTCGAGGCCGCAACGTCGGGCGGGCCTCGTTTCTCCTAGCGTGGCATGTAGCCCAAGTGCCAGCGCCGCGGAATCTTCAGCGACACGACGCCCAGCAACGCGGCGAGCGCGCCACTGACCAGCAGCGCCTTCAGGCCGAGCTGGTGCTCCAGCACCGCGCCGATCACCGCGCCCACGAACATGCCGACCCACGGAATCAGTTGCACCCTCCAGCCATTGCGCCGTTCTCCCAGCATCCAGCGGCCCAGCCCGCGGCCGAAGCGCGAGAGGGCGCCCGTCACATAAGTCAGGCCCACCGGCAAACCGTTTACCTCTTCCACAGCGGCATTGAGCATACCCATCGCCACAATCGCTGCCAGCAGCGCAGGCAAGGTGTCGTCGAAGGGCCACACCGCGCCACCGCACAGCAAAGCCGCAATGCACAGCAGCAAGGGCAGCGCGTGCCGACGGCTGAGGCGGCTGATCACCACTCCCAGGGCGTTGCCGGCGACAAATGTTGCTACCAGCAACAACAAGCGTCCGGTAAGGCCCAGGTCGCCTGCGCTGATTGCCACGGCCAGGCGCGTGGTGTTACCGCTCATGAACGAAACAAAATCGCCGCTGGCCATAAAGCCTATCGCATCGGTCATGCCGGCCAGCACGGATAGGCTGGCAACCAGCATCAAGCCGACCCGCCCACGCCAGCGTTGGCGGTGGGCGAGTGCGGCGTTGGCGTAGGGTTTGCGCGATGAAGGCAGCATGGCCCCATGTTCCTCGGTGAGATTATTCGGCCACCACCGTAGGACGCTTTGGTTGCGCGCGCAATGACCTCAGACACACTCCAGTCGCCAGCCCTGACGCTGCCAGGTCAAAAGGTGCGTCGGCTTGACGGCTTGCACGAACGTCTCGTCATGGGACACCACCACCATCGCCCCAGTAAAACCTTGCAACGCCTGCTCAAAGGCCAGCACGGATTCAAGGTCCAGATGGTTGGTCGGCTCGTCCAGCAACAGCAGTTGCGCCGGCACCTCGCGCCACAAGGCAATCGCCATCGCCGCCTTTAAGCGTTCGCCGCCGCTCAATTGGCGGGTGGGTTGAGTCACCCGCAAGGCATCCAGTTGCAGCAACGCCAAACGCGTGCGCAGCTCGGCTTCGGCCAGAGGGGTGTCGAGCAGGTTGAGCTGTTCGACGATGCTACGGTTGCCATCCAGCAGTGCCAGGTGCTGGTCGATATAGGCACTGGCCACATGCACGGTGCATTCGCCACTGACCACCGGCCATTGGCCCGCAAGCACCTTGAGCAACGTGGATTTGCCGCACCCGTTCGGCCCGCGCACGGCCATACGCACCGGGCCCGCCAGGTTGAGCGTGACGTAGCTGCAGTCATGGTGCGGATCAAGCCATGGCAGTTGAGCGTTTTCCACGCTCAGAACCTGGCGGCCATTGGGCAATACTGAACCGGGCAGCGCCAGCAGCGTGGGCGATTGATCCTCCACACGCTCATGGGCTTGGCGTACCTGCGCATCGAGCGCGTGTTTATACGCGTGATGCGCGCTGCGCACGCTGCTGACGATCTCCTTGGCAGCGCCCTTCCAGCGGGCTTTGGTGAACCCGGTGACATTGGCGGTTTCTGCGTGCTTACGTGCGCGGGCGGCGTTGCGCTGCAGGTTGTCATGATCTTTCTGCAGACGTTTGCGTTCGCGGCTGCGCGCCAGGCGGGCGTGTTCCAGGGCGGCCACGGCCGCGTGCTGTTCGCTGTCGCGTTGCAAGCGATAGGCATCGTAGTTGCCGCCATACACCTGCGCGCCAAGCGGCGACAGCTCGATGATGCGCGCCATTGCATTGAGCAGTTGCCGGTCATGGCTGACCACCACCAGGCCGCCGGGCCAGGCTGCCAGCGTGCGCAGCAGCCAGTCACGGCCGGCGCTGTCGAGGTGGTTGGTTGGCTCATCGAGAATCAGCAACTGCGGCGCGGCCAGCAGCGCGCCGATCACCGCAACCCTGGCCAGTTGGCCGCCACTGAGTTGATCGGCTGGCGTGGCAGCGTCGAGTCGATGCAACCCGGCTGCACCCAGCGCGGTGCGCAGGCGTTCGGCAAGGTCCCACCGATCATCGACCAGCGCCAGATCATCCGCGCGGGCCTCACCGTGGGCCAGTCGCTCAAGGGCGGCCAACACCTGCGCGGTGCCGGTGACATCGGCGACGGTTTCGCCCGGTTGAACCGCCAGCGCCTGCGGCACATATGCCACGCTGGCCGAGCTTTTCAACGTGCCGGCAGTGGGCGTCAGCAAACCGGCGAGCAGCTTGGCGAGCAGGCTTTTGCCCCGGCCATTACGCCCGACAATCCCGGTGGGTGTGTGATCGATCGACAGGTTGAGGTCGTTCAGCAGGGTTTCGCCATCGGCGAACTGCAAGGACACGTGTTGCAATGAAACGAGTACGGGCGGCCATTTGACGTCAGTCATCAGCACCTCCAAAAAAATGTCGGACAGGCCAACAAGCGCGCCAGGCGGCTCGTTGCAGATACATTTTGGAAGGCTTAGTTGTTCACGTCGGCGTGCATCCCGTGATTCAGAAGAGGCGCAAAGGCTAACCCACCTTGGCGTTTTTCGGCAAGTCCGCGGCCAATTGCTCGAGGAACATTGCCAGCGCAACTTCTTCGGCTTTCAAGCCTTTGCGCACCCGGGGCTTGGGCAGCTTGGACAATTCGCCCAGGCTGAAATGCTCCAGCACAGCAGGGTGGATATAGCACTTGCGGCACACCGCCGGGGTATTGCCCAGTTGTTTGGCGACGTCCTTGACCATGGCGACCACATGCCGCTTGGCATCCGATTCCGGTTGCCACTCCAGTTCGCGCAATACCGCCAAGGCCAGGGCGGTGCCTGCCCAGGTGCGGTAATCCTTGGCCGTGAAGTCGGCGCCGGTGAGGCTGTGCAGGTAAGCGTTGACGTCGTGGGAGCTGACGGTATGCCGCTCACCGTCTTCATCCAGGTACTGAAACAGATTTTGCCCTGGCAATTCCAGGCAACGCTTGACCACCGTGGCCAGGCGCCGGTCCTTGACGCTGACCTGATGCTCGACGCCGCTCTTGCCGCGAAACTGGAACAGTATCTCGCTGCCTTTGATGTCGACATGGCGGGTGCGCAGCGTGGTCAGGCCGTAGGATTTATTGTCCCGTGCGTACTGGGTGTTGCCCACGCGAATCAGCGTGGCATCGAGCAGCATCACCACGGTGGCCAGGACTTTTTCGCGGGTGAAACCCGGCGCGGCAATTTGTGCTTCCAGTTGCGCGCGCAGTTTCGGCAATGCATTGCCGAACTGTTGCAGGCGCGAATACTTGTCGGTGTCGCGCACCTCACGCCAGCGCGGGTGGTAGCGGTATTGCTTGCGGCCACGGGCATCGCGGCCGGTGGCTTGCAAGTGGCCGCGCGGGTCGGCGCAGATCCACACGTCGGTGTAGGCCGGTGGCACAGCCAATGAGTTCAAGCGTTTGATTTCGTCGGCATCGGTGATGCGCTCACCGTTGGCGTCGAAATACTGAAACTTGCCGCGCAGCTTCTTGCGGCGGATACCCGGTTGGGTATCGTCAACGTAATGCAGATCGCGGGGCAGGTCGGCAAGCAACGCGGAGTCGGGCATGGTGCAAATTCCTTGGCAGTAATCAGGCCGGTATGTCTGATTGACCGCAGGGTTTTGCGCTCGTGCCAAATTCTTAAGCCAGCACCGCCACCGCCTTGATTTGCGCCCACAGCGCCTGGCCGGGACACAGCTGCAACTGGTCGCGGGAAAACCGCGTGATGCGCGCCAGCAACGGCGTGCCGCCGGCGTCGAGGCGCACCAGCACATGGGCGTTGTTGTCGGCAGAGATCTCCCCGGTCACCGTCACCGGCAAGCGATTGAGGATACTGCTGGGTTCCTGCGCCTGCAGGCTGAGGCTGACATCCCGTGCCTGTACCTTGATGCGCAACTGTTTGCCCAGTGCCAACGGCGCATGGGCAACGCGCATCGATAACGCACTGTCGGGCAATTGCAGCGTCAGCAGTTGATAGTGCGCGTCGTAGGCGCTGACGCTGCCATTGATCACTACCCCGGCATCGTCACCCAGGGCCATGGGCAAATCGAGCCGCGCCAGGGTTTCACCGATGGGGCCGCTGGCCAGCACCTGGCCGTCACTGAGTAACACGATGTGATCGGCCAGCCGCGCCACTTCGTCCTGGGCATGGCTGACGTACAGCACGGGGATATCGAGCTCATCGTGCAGGCGTTCGAGGTACGGCAAAATTTCACTTTTGCGTTTGCTGTCCAGCGCCGCCAAGGGTTCATCCATCAACAGCAATTGGGGACTGGTGAGCAGCGCGCGGGCGATGCCGATGCGTTGGCGTTCACCCCCGGACAAATGCTGCGGGTGGCGGTCGAGCAAATGAGCAATGCCCAGCAGTTCGGTGGCGTGAGCCAGGTCCACGCGCCGCTGCTGACGAGCAATACGCTTGAAGCCGAATTCCAGGTTGGCCCGCACCGACAGATGTGGAAACAGGCTCGCCTCCTGGAACACATAACCCAAGGCACGTTTGTGCGGTGGCACAAACAGCCCGTTGCGGCTGTCTTGCCAGACTTGATCGTTGATCTGCACAAAGCCGTCTTCGGCACGCTCCAGCCCGGCGATACAGCGCAGGCAGGTGGTCTTGCCCGAGCCGGAATGCCCGTACAACGCGGTGACGCCACGGCCGGGCAATTTCAAATCCGCTTCAAGCGCAAAGCCTGGGTAGTTCAGTTTCAGGCGTACCTCAATCATCGCGATCAGCTCCAGCCCATCTTGGTTTTACGGCTGGAGTAAAGCGCCAGCAACACGAGGAAGGCGAACACCACCATGGAGCCGGCCAGCCAGTGCGCCTGGGCGTATTCCATGGCTTCGACGTGGTCGTAGATCTGCACCGAGACCACGCGGGTTTTGTTGGGGATATTGCCGCCGATCATCAGCACCACGCCGAATTCACCGACGGTGTGCGCAAAGCCGAGAATCGACGCGGTGATAAACCCCGGGCGGGCCAGGGGCAGGATCACCGTGAAAAAGGTGTCCCACGGATTGGCGCGCAAGGTCGCGGCCACTTCCAGTGGGCGGGTACCGATAGCGCCGAAGGCGTTTTGCAACGGCTGCACCACAAACGGCATGGAGTAGATCACCGAGCCCAGTACCAGCCCTGTGAAGCTGAAGGTCAGGGTGCCCAGGCCCAGCCATTGGGTGAATTGGCCGAAATACCCATTGGGCCCCATGGTCAACAGCAGGTAAAACCCGATGACCGTTGGCGGTAATACCAACGGCAGGGCGACGATTGCGCCGATGGGGCCGCGCCACCAGGTACGGGTGCGCGACAGCCACAGGGCAATCGGAGTGCCGATGACCAGCAGGATCACAGTGGTCAGTGACGCCAGTTTGACCGTCAACCAGATCGCGGAAAAATCGGCACTCGACAGCGGCATTTACTGGGCCAGCTCATAACCGTAGGACTTGATCACCGCAGCGGCTTTCGGGCCCTTGAGGTAGTCGACCAGGGCTTTGGCCGCGGCACTGTCCTTGCCTTTGGTGAGGATCACCGCGTCTTGCTTGATCGGATCGTGCAGCGAGGCGGGCACGATCCACGCCGAACCGCTGGTGACCTTGCCGTCCTTGTAGATCTGCGACAGGGCGACGAAGCCCAGTTCAGCGTTGCCGGTGGAAACGAACTGGAAGGCTTGGGTGATGTTCTGCCCGGTGACCAGCTTGTCTGCGACCTGCTCGCTCAGACCTTCCTTGGCCAGCACTTGAGTGGCGGCGAGGCCATAGGGTGCAGTTTTGGGGTCGGCGATGGACAAGTGCTGGTACTGGTTTTTCTTCAGCACCTCGCCTTTGGCATCGACGTAGCCTTCCTTGGCCGACCACAGCGCCAGGGTGCCGACCGCGTAGGTGAAGCGCGAACCTTTGACGGTCGCGCCTTCGTCATCGAGCTTTTTAGGCGTGGTGTCATCTGCGCTGAGGAACACTTCGAACGGCGCGCCGTTCTTGATCTGCGTATAGAACTGGCCAGTAGCGCCATAGGCCGCAACCAGTTTGTGGCCGGTGTCTTTCTCGAAGTCGGCGGCGATCGCCTGGATCGGCGCGGTGAAGTTGGCAGCCACGGCCACCTGCACTTCGTCGGCCTGCGCCGAGCCCAGGGCGAAGGCAGCGATCAGGGAGGCGAGGGCTGTGGGGGCCAGACGTGAGGCGCGGATCATCATGAAGCAGCTCCTTTGAGGATGTACGGCTTGTTATAGATAGAAGGCTTTATCGCTATGTAGAGGAATATATAGCGGTTAGCCATCGCCGGTACAGCGTAAAGTTGCCCGCGGCATCAGTTGTGCTTGAGCTTTGCCAGCGCCTGCGCGGCCAGCTCGCGAGTCAGGTCGTAAGTAGATGCATCTTTGCACAAGCGCAGAGCCTGGCCCGACCACAGGTTGCTGAAACCCGCCTCGTCCTTGGCCTTGAGCGGCATCAGGGCACCACCGGACGTGGGGAAGGCAGGCGCCGCCGGATTGATCGCACCCAGTTCACGCATCACGCGGTTGACGATGCCGCGCGCCGGGCGGCCGGTGAACAGGTTGGTCAGTGCGGTTTCGCTGGCCTGGGCTTGACGCAACGCAGAGTAGTGGGAGGCGCTGACGTTGGCTTCGGGTGTAAACAGGTAGGCGGTGCCGATTTGTACGGCTGATGCGCCCAGAGCAAGGGCCGCGACAATGCCGCGCGCATCAGCAATACCGCCGGCCGCAATCACGGGCACGCTGACGGCGTCGACGATCTGCGGTACCAGCGCCATCAAGCCGATCTGGGTATTGAGATCGTCGCTGAGAAACAAGCCGCGATGCCCGCCGGCCTCAATCCCCATCGCGATGATTGCATCGCACCCATGCTGTTCCAGCCAGACCGCTTCTTCCACGGTGGTGGCGGATGACAGCACCTTGGCGCCGGTGGCTTTTACCCGGTCGAGCAAGGTTTTTTCCGGCAGGCCAAAGTGAAAGCTCACCACCTCGGGGCGAAACGCCTCGACCACCTGGCAGGCGGCCTCGTTAAAGGGCGCGCGGTTGGAAACGGGTGTTGGCGCATCGAAATCGGCGCCCAGTTCGCGGTAGAAGGGTTGCAACAAGTCCTTCCAGCGACGGTCGCCGGCCTCGTCGGCGTCGGGCGGTCGATGGCAGAAGAAATTCACGTTGATGGGGCGCGTACCAGCCTGGCGGATCGTGCTCAAGGCTTCGCGCAGTTGCTCGATGGTCAGCGCTGCGGCGGGCATCGAGCCCAGCGCACCCGCTTCATTGGCGGCAATCACCATGGCGGCGGTCGTAGCGCCGGCCATGGGGGCCTGGATGATGGGCAATTGAATGCCCAGCAGGTCGATGATGCGCGAGTCTGGCCAGGTGCTCATGGGATGCGTCTCCAGCGTGAGTAGGACTTTGCGCTGTTTTAACAGGGCCATTGGCACCCGGCCAGTCCGTATTATTCACTGGACGAGGGCAGGGTTTCGTGCAGCGCCATCAGTCGATGGCATGCCCCAGCACCGCGTGAATGCGCTCGGCAATATGGGCCGCATGGGTTTCCAGGGCAAAGTGGCCGGTGTCCAGTAGTTCAACCACCGCGTTGGCGTTGTCGCCCTTGTAGGCATGGGCGCCAGGCGGGATGAAAAACGGATCGTTCTGGCCCCAGATCACCAGCGTCGGCACTTGGCTGGCTTTGAAAAATGCCTGGAACGCCGGGTACAGCGTGAGGTTATTGCGGTAGTCGAGAAACAGGTCCAGCTGGATTTCGTCGTTACCCGGGCGTTGCATCAACAGCACGTCCAGCATGTAGGACTCCGGTGCGACCAACTCCGGCTGACTTACCCCATGCAAGTACTGGTAGCGCGTGCCTTCCAGGCTGATGACCGCGTTGCGGATCACCTCGCGATTGGCTGCGCTCGCGTCCGCCCAGTAGGCGCGAATCGGCGCCCAGGCATCGCCCAGCCCTTCCAGATACGCGTTGCCGTTTTGCGAGACCAGCGCGCTGACCCGTTCCGGATGCGCCACCGCCAGTCGCAGGCCCACGGGTGCACCGTAATCGAATACGTACAGGGCGTAGCGGCTCAGTTTCAGCGCATCGACGAAATGTCCGACGCTGATCGCCAGGTTATCGAAGCTGTACTGGTAATCGCGCTCGACGGGCACCTCGGTGAAGCCGAAACCGGGCAAATCGGGGGCGATGACCCGAAAGCGCGTAGCGAGCAGCGGAATGAGGTCGCGGTACATGTGCGACGAGCTGGGGAACCCGTGCAACAGCAACATGACCGGCGCCGAAGGATCGCCGGCTTCACGGTAGAACATGCGCACACCATCGACATCAACGTGCTGGTAGCGAACGACGGGGGTTGCGATAGACATGATGAGGACACCTATGTAACTGGATTGGTTGGTAATACAGGTTACTTATTTAAAAGTTGCGCCCAAATATGTAACCTGTCAAACCAATTATTACGGTTATCTTTTTTCATGCTGTAACTATCCAGGGGTAAAAATAGCGGTTACGATTGCGCGGTGCTCGAGAGGACAAATCATGGCCACCCTTACGCCCCATGCGCCACCATCACAACCCTATGTACTGGCCGATGAGCCGGTGCTGGACATGCTCAATACCCTGGCGAATATCGACGGCCAGCCGGTGGATTTCTGGCATACCGACGCCGACGTTGCGCATTGGCTGGTGCGCCTGGAGTGGGTAGCGCAAGCGAGCATTCCCACATTCGAAGAAGGTGCTTTGCTGGGGGCTGCACGCCAACTGCGCGAGGTAGTCCGTGAACTGGTGGCTGCGCGCAAGAACGGTGAGACGGGCGACCCTGCGGTGCTCAACGGTTTTTTACGCAAAGCGGTCAGCTATCCGCAGTTGGTCTGGCCTGCGTGCGGGCAGCCTCAACTGGAGCGCCAGCGCAAGCAACAGACGGCGGAGCAGTTTTTGTCGCCGATTGCCGAAGCAGCGGCTCAGTTATTGGTGGCCGGCGATTTCAGCTTGATTCGCCGCTGCGAGCATCCCGAATGCGTCCTGTGGTTTTATGACCGGACCAAAGCGCACAAGCGCCGTTGGTGCAGCATGGCGTTGTGTGGCAACCGGCATAAGGTCGCGCAGTTTCGTAAACGCAAGGCCTTGTAAACGCACACTGGCGCTATAAAAGGAGAGGGCGGTGCAGGCATTTTCGGGTGACCGGTCTCAACCTGCGCGCACGTAATGCGGATGAAGGTCCGGCCTCCGGCGCACAACGTCGGACCGGTGTGCTGCTGTTTTGTGCGCTGAGTCTTTACTGACTCTCCCGCTCCAGCAGCTGCCGTTTGCGCTCAACCCCCCAACGGTACCCGGAGAGCTCGCCATTGCTGCGTACGACGCGATGGCAGGGGATCGCCACTGCCAGGTGATTGGCGCCACAAGCCTGGGCCACCGCGCGAAAGGACGTAGGCGCGCCGATACGCTGGGCGATCTGCGCGTAGCTGGCCGTGCTGCCCACCGGAATGTCGCGCAGTGCCTGCCACACACGCTCCTGAAAGGCGGTGCCGCGCAAGTCCAGGGGCAAATTCAGGCCCAGCGCCGGTGCTTCGACAAAGCCCACGACCTGGGCGATCAATTGCTCGAAATGCCGATCCGCGCCGACCAAATCGGCCTTGGGAAATTGATCCTGCAGGTCGCGCACCAGCGTGTCCGGATCGTCTCCCAGCAAAATCGCACACACGCCCCGTTGGCTCTGCGCCACCAGAATGGCCCCCAGCGAGCACTGGCCCACGGCAAAATGGATCTCGCTGTTAGTGCCGCCGGCCTTGTAATCGCTGGGTTTCATGCCGAGTAACTGATCGGCGAATTCATAAAAGCGGCTGTTTGAATTAAAGCCTGCGCCGTACACCGCGTCCGTCACGGAATGCTCGCCCTTGAGGCCAACGCGTACTTTGCGTGAGCGAAGGGCGCTGGCGTAGCCCTTGGGCGTCAGGCCGGTGATGGCTTTGAAGACACGATGGAAATGGAACGAACTCAAGCCGGCCAGGCGCGCAAGTACGTCCAGGCTGGGCGGTGTTTCGGCCTGCTCTATATGCCTGCAAGCATCGGCGACTATTTGCGCGTGGTGCGCGGCCAATTGGGTCTGGTCGCCCGCGGCGCGTTTACTCGGCCTATAACCCGCCGCTTCGGCCTGGGCGGGGGAGTCAAAAAATTCGACGTTCTCCGGCCGTGGCAAGCGCGAGGCGCTGCTGGGGCGGCAATAAACGCCGGTGGTCTTTACGCCGTAGACAAACAGCGCGTCGGCCTTGGCGTCGCGGGCAACGATGGCGGCCCAGCGAGGGTCTTGTTGGTTGTTCATGGCCTGCACTCTTGACGGGTCACGGGCAGATTAACCGCGCGAGTTGCGCTCGGCACTCCGAAGCTTGCGGTCAAATCAACCGGCCGTGCGGAAAGTCAGGTTGATACGTTGTGGTCCCATCACCGGATGCACACCTTCCTTGATCGGCATCACCCCATGAAAACGCAAGCGATCGACGCCACCCCAGACCACGACATCGCCGTGAAACAGCGAGATTTTCTGCGTGCGGTTGCCACGCTCATGGCCACCGAACAGGAAAACAGCCGGCAGCCCGAGGGACACGGACGCCACCGGGGCGCTATAGCAACGTTCGTTTTTGTCCTGGTGCAGCGACATTTTGGCCCCGGGCACATAACGGTTGATCAGGCAGGCATCCGGGGAAAAGTCATTGAAGCCGGCTTCTGCGGCCGCCAGCTTGGCAAGCTCGCGCAAAGCGTCCGGCATTGCCGGCCAGGGTTGCCGGCTGCGCGGATCAACCGGGCTGTATCGATAGCCAGAGCTGTCGGTGGTCCAGCCCAGTGCGCCGCAACTGCTCAGGGCGGCCGACATGGTAAATCCGCCGGGTGTGACCATCTGCCGAAACGGGGATTGAGCCAGTACGCGCCGCAACTCAGGTAGCAGGCGATCAATCCAGGGCAGGGCGTAGCCCCTCAGCACGTAAGACTCTTCGCCGATCTGCTCGCGCCCGGCCGGTTGTTGCAGCGCATCGTCGGCGAACAGATCCGCCGTGGGGCCGGACATGGCTTACAGCGCCTTGCTCACAGTGATGTCGGTGATTTCGTCACTGGCATCGTGGATTTTCGCCAGCGCCTGCTGGGCTTCTTCGACACTGTTGGTGTGCAATTGCGCGAACTCAAAGCGACGTTCGCCGTTGAGTTTGTACTTGATGACGTATTTGGTTGTGGTAGTCACAGTGTTTTCCTGTCGAGTGTTCGGGTCAGCTCAGTTTGGTACTGGTGCGGCGAACGATGCGAATTTTGTGCGACAACGCGGGCTTGCGCGTAACGCTGATGGCGCGGCGTGTCACTACATCCAGGGTGATGTTCCAGAAACCGGTGCTGGGGGCGGTGATTTTTGCCGGGAACTTGTCGAATGCGCCGCCGTGATAGGTGTGGCGGCCGCCGTTCTTGAAGCTGCGAAAATTGGCGTCGCTCATCAGGCGAATGTTGCACGTCTGTGAGCATTCAATGACAACGATGTCGCCCTCGTTGAGGTGCTCGCGCTGGTGGATGAATTTCATGGGGTGTCTCCAGAAGGGCTTTTTCTGAAAAATCAGAATGATACGTAGGTTAAGATAGAGTTTATCAGCCCCAGCGCGTTTATTATCGGGTCGTCGTCGACGACTTCGACAATTTAAAACAGTTATTTCCCGAGTTTTTAGAGATAAATCCTACATTGGCGGGAGAAATTTACTCTCTACGCTGTCGTAGGATCTTTATCGGAGGTTTAAGTATGAAGTGGAGTGTGTTGGTTCTGGCCTTGGCCTTAGGTGGGTGTGCTTCGGTTGCAGATATCAAGCAGACCCCGCCAACATTGGTGGTCATTTCAGGTAAAAAACCGCCGGAATACGCCGCGTGTGTCGTGCGCAAGCTCGCCGCCACCCGCAGACCGCCGCAGATCGAGCCTCACAAGGACGGTGTACAGGTGATTGTGCCGCAGAAATTCTCGGCTGACCCGTCGGCGATCTTCGAGATTGAAGAGCGCTCCAGCGGCAGCAGTATCAAACTTTACGAAAGCATGTCGAACGTGCCCATTCGACCTGGTGATGTGAAAAAAGCCGCAGAGGATTGCATCTCCGGCTGAGCCCCAGCCTCATTGGGCGCTTGAATCCGATAAAAAGCCTGACGCTGCACTGCAGCGTCAGGTTTTTTTTGCAGTCATTTTGGGTGTTTTCGCAAAAGGTCCATTCCCCGACCGTTTGTAAGCTTATGCGCTTGCGATCTAAACCTATAACTCTAAAAATGGAGCCGTGATGAGCGTGTTGATCGGGCAAGGCATCCGTTAAACTGTTGGGCATTCAATGCAAAAAATGCCGCGCAACCTCATGGATGCGCGGCATTTGTCTTTTTCTGGAAAACCGTCATGAAGCGTGAACACGTCAAAGCCCGCCAGGCCGAGGGTCAGATTTCGGCCACCCATGTCATTCAGAACCCTGCCGATCTTGGCGAGTGGATCGTGTTTTTCAAGAAAAGCGACGGACGCAGTTTTTTTCTGGTGGACGAGCAGGACGAAGTCGAGTCATTCGCGCGCCTGGATGACCTCATCGAGCTTCTGCGCGGGCTGGGCATCAAGTTCGCCGAAATTCACCTGTAGCCGTTGGCTATTTGCACACGACCACTACGCTTCGGCTCTTGAAGTTGCCTACATCTTTGCCCAGGGTCTTGTCGTCTTCCTTGAGCGAGGGCGTGCCTTCGGTGCCGACCATACGGTAGCCGGTGCCCGCGCAGGAGGCGTCGGCTTTCTCGTAGCAGCTGGCCCACGAGTTGGCTTCGCCCGAGCAGTCGATGGTCAGGCCCTGTTCGCCATTTTTCAGAAAGGTGTCGGAGGTGGTGGTGCAGCCGGTCATCAGCGCCAGGGCCGCAGTCAGTGCCAGAATCTTGTTCATAAGTTGAGTCGTCGTCGAGGGTGTTGGAGGGAGCGCTGACACTGTCGTGGGGCGTTCGCAGCAGATTATAGCGAACTGCCACCTAGGTACAGACAAACACAAAAAAGCCCCGTCAAACGGGGCTTTTTGCGCAAGTCGCTCTGGCTTACTTGCCTTTGGGTCTTTTGCTCGATGCATGGCCGGCTTCGTCCACAAACACTTCGGCTACCGCAATAGCCTGACTTTCAGTCGGGAATACCCCGGCAACGCTGTCACCGTGAAAGTTGATCAAGTGCCAGCCGTCTGCTCGCTGTGTGATCAGGTAGCCGTTTACGCCTTTTGGTTCTGACATCTATTAACAATCTCGTGGTCTGGTTCAAGCGGCTCATGATAGCGCCAAATGCCGGGGGAAAGCGCAAGTTGTTGCAGGTCAGTGTGACGCGCGGCAAAGCGTGCTAAAACAGTTACACCCTTTTAATCATTGGGGGATGGCATGTTTTGCCGAACCGCTGGGCACGCTCTTGGCAGGATCAGCGGAACTTACGCCGACATTTTTTCTCTATGATGACATCGCAACGCCAGCAGGACCCATTGTAAGGTGACTGCGGCCTCATTAGACTGCGCCGAATTCCGTACGCACAGCCCTTTGTAAGGACTCATATGATCAAGAAATGCTTGTTCCCAGCAGCCGGTTACGGCACTCGCTTCTTGCCAGCGACCAAAGCCATGCCCAAAGAGATGCTGCCGGTGGTGAACAAGCCACTGATTCAGTACGGCGTCGAAGAGGCATTGGATGCCGGTCTGAACGAAATCTCCATCGTCACCGGCCGTGGTAAGCGCGCACTCGAAGACCACTTCGACATCAGCTACGAGCTGGAAAACCAGATCAAGGGCACCGACAAGGAAAAATACCTGGTCGGTATCCGCAAATTGCTCGACGAGTGCTCGTTCTCCTACACCCGCCAAACCCAGATGAAAGGCCTCGGCCACGCGATCCTTACCGGCCGCCCGCTGATCGGTGACGAACCGTTCGCCGTGGTACTGGCGGACGACCTGTGCGTCAACCTGGAAGGCGACGGCGTACTGACTCAAATGGTCAAGCTGTACCAGAAATACCGCTGCACCATCGTTGCGGTGATGGAAGTCAATCCGGCCGAAACCAACAAGTACGGCGTGATCGCCGGTGACGACATTGGTGATGGCCTGATCCGCGTACGCGACATGGTTGAGAAGCCAGCGCCGGAAGACGCGCCGTCGAACCTTGCGATCATCGGCCGTTACATCCTGACGCCGGACATCTTCAAGCTGATCGAAGAAACCGAGCCGGGCAAGGGTGGCGAGATCCAGATCACCGACGCCCTGTTGAAGCAAGCCAAAGACGGCTGCGTGATTGCCTACAAGTTCAAAGGTCAGCGTTTTGACTGCGGTGGCGCTGAAGGCTACATCGAGGCGACCAACTTCTGCTACGAGCACTTCTACAAGACTGGCAAGGCTTACTGATTCACGCTTGCTGAGTGTTTTAAGAGAAAGCCACCCACGGGTGGCTTTTTCGTTTTTCAGCCCCATCTAAATCGGTATGCTGATGACCTGCCGAGGAGAGTGAAATGGCCTACGATTTTGACCTGTATGTAATTGGCGCCGGTTCTGGCGGTGTTCGCGCGGCGCGTTTTGCCGCTGGCTTTGGCGCCAAGGTGGCCGTGGCGGAAAGCCGCTACCTGGGCGGCACGTGCGTTAACGTCGGTTGCGTGCCCAAAAAACTGTTGGTGTACGGTGCGCATTTCGCCGAAGACTTCGAGCAAGCGAGCGGTTTCGGCTGGTCGCTGGGGGAGGCTGACTTTGATTGGGCGACCCTGATCGCCAACAAGGATCGCGAAATCAACCGCCTCAATGGCATCTATCGCAACTTGCTGGTCAACAGCGGTGTGACCCTGCATGAAGGGCATGCGCGTCTGGTGGATCCGCACCAGGTAGAGATCAACGGCGAACGTTTCACCGCCAAGCACATCCTGATCGCGACAGGTGGCTGGCCACAGATTCCAGAGATTCCAGGGCGCGAACACGCCATTGGTTCCAATGAAGCATTCTTCCTTAAGGCGCTCCCCAAGCGTGTACTGGTGGTCGGCGGTGGTTATATTGCCGTTGAGTTCGCGGGCATTTTCCATGGTTTGGGCGCGCAGACTACGCTGCTGTATCGCGGCGATCTGTTCCTGCGCGGTTTCGACGGTTCAGTGCGTACCCATCTGAAGGAAGAGCTGACCAAGCGCGGCCTCGACCTGCAGTTCAACGCTGACATCGAGCGTATCGACAAGCAAGCCGATGGCAGCCTCAAGGCCACCCTGAAAGACGGCCGCGTGCTGGAGGCCGATTGCGTGTTCTACGCCACTGGCCGCCGCCCGATGTTGGACAACCTGGGCCTTGAAAATACCGGCGTCAAGCTGGACGAGCGCGGCTTCGTTGAGGTGGATGACCTGTACCAGACCGCTGAGTCGTCGATCCTGGCGATCGGCGATGTGATCGGTCGCGTGCAATTGACGCCGGTGGCTCTGGCTGAAGGCATGGCGGTGGCACGTCGTCTGTTCAAGCCCGAGCAATACCGCCCGGTGGATTACGCGATGATCCCGACAGCGGTGTTCAGCCTCCCAAACATTGGTACTGTCGGCCTGACTGAAGAAGAAGCGAAGAAGAACGGCCACAAGGTGCAGATTTTCGAAAGCCGCTTCCGACCCATGAAGCTGACGTTGACCGATTGCCAGGAAAAAACCTTGATGAAGCTGGTGGTCGACGCCGACACCGACAAGGTATTGGGTTGCCACATGGTCGGCCCGGATGCCGGCGAGATCGTGCAAGGCCTGGCGATCGCGCTCAAGGCGGGCGCGACCAAGCAGCATTTCGATGAGACCATCGGCGTGCACCCTACGGCGGCGGAAGAGTTCGTCACCATGCGCACGCCTGTGGCTGACTGATCAGGCTTGCGGTGTTGCCTCTGGCGCCGTTGCAACGACGGCCGCCAAGCGCAATGCCTCGATACTGGCCTGGGCCTTGATAAGGTCCAGTTCCAGATTTTTGTTGGCAAGCTGGTGTTCGGTCAGCGCTTCCTGGCGCGATTGGCTCTCCAGTACCGCCACCCGCAGGCGTTCCTGAAGCAGGGTGCGTTCGCTTTCAATCAGGTTTACCTGTTCGCTAAGTTTTTGCTGCAGGGCCTGGTCTTTGCGGGTTTGCGCTTGCAGCGCGCTCAGTTCCTTCAGGGTTACACGGTGTTCGATCAATAACCGCTCATTGTCGCGATGCAACTGCGTGATTTCATCCTGGCGCACCATGGCGCTTTGCTGGGCCTGACGCAGTTCCGCCTGCACTTGTTGCAGTTGGCCTTCATGGCGTCGCTGTTCCTGCTCGCGCTGCTCCTTGATTGCATTGCGGTAATGCTCCAACGCCTCGCGCGCGTGCAGGTGCTTTTCTTCCAGTGATCGAATCTGTTCGTCCTTGTCGGTAATCCTCAGCTCGTAATCGCTGCACGCCTGGCTGAGCCCGGCGTTGCGGGTTTGCTCGGTCTGCAGACTGGTATTGGCGGTCTGTAGGGCGGCGCTTTCGTCTGCCAATGCGGCGGCCTGGATATCAAATTGTTGCTTGAGCTCGGCGTGAGCCGCCTCCAGCGTCTCTACCTGGGCGAGCAGGGCGGCTTTGTGCTGTTCGAACTGCGCCAAGGCCAGGTCGATAGGTTCCTGAGCCTTCTCTTTCAAGCGCAAGGCCAGCCGTGCAACCAGTTCGCCAAGCTCGTCGTCGATTGGCGCCTCGGTGATCGTCAGCCGGCTTTCGCTATCGTCCAATTCCTTCAAGTAGCGATGAATTGTGGTTTTCGAGCCGGTGTTTCCCATCTCGATGCGCACCGCGTCGATGCTGGGGTTTTCGCCGCGGGCAAGGATCGCCAAGCGTGCCGTTTGAACTACTGCTTTGTTTATGCCGCCGCGAGCCATGGAGTCTCCGTCGATTTCGTACTGTGGTACAGAGTATGTATATACATACTGTAACATAAATAAAAACACGTTTAAATTCATGATTTAACAGATGGGATATTGGCGTATTATCCCGTGTCATAACGGTTTTAAACGCGGATCCACCTTGCAGCAGTACGAATAGGCCTTTCATGAGCGAACTGGATCGATACCTCAACGCCGCCACGCGCGATAACACGCGCCGTAGTTACCGGGCGGCCATTGAGCACTTCGAGGTGAGTTGGGGCGGTTTCCTGCCGGCGACCAGCGACAGCGTCGCGCGCTACCTGGTGGCGCATGCCGGCGTGCTGGCGGTGAACACCTTGAAGTTGCGGCTTTCGGCACTGGCGCAATGGCATAGCAGCCAGGGGTTTCCCGACCCGACCAAGGCGCCGGTGGTGCGCAAGGTGCTCAAAGGCATTCGCGCGGTGCACCCGGCGCAGGAGAAACAGGCCGAGCCCCTGCAACTCAAGCATCTTGAGCAGGTGGTTGCATCGCTGGAGGCAGAAGCGCGGCAGGCGAGCAGCGACGAGGACATGCCTCGCTTGCTGCGCGCCAAGCGCGACACTGCGCTGATCCTGCTGGGCTTCTGGAGAGGGTTTCGCAGCGACGAGTTGTGCCGCCTGCACATCGAACACGTGCAGGCCGTGCCCGGTGCTGGCATCAGCCTGTACCTGCCACGCAGCAAAAGTGATCGAGACAACCTCGGCAAAACCTACCAGACCCCGGCACTACTGCGTCTGTGCCCGGTACAGGCCTACAGCGACTGGCTCAGTGCTTCGGGGTTGGTGCGTGGCCCGGTGTTTCGTGGGATTGATCGCTGGGGCAACCTGGGCGAGGAGGGCTTGCACCCCAACAGCGTGATCCCGCTGCTGCGCCAGGCGCTGGAGCGCGCGGGTATCCCGGCTGATCAATACACCAGCCACTCCCTGCGCCGAGGCTTCGCCACCTGGGCTCATCGCAGTGGCTGGGACTTGAAGTCGCTGATGAGTTATGTCGGTTGGAACGACATGAAATCCGCCATGCGCTATGTTGAAGCGACGCCCTTTCTTGGCATGACGTTGGCGACTCAACCGTTGATTTGAGATTTCTTCTATTAATACGGTCACCTGATAGGCAAAACCAATCGTCGGCATCAGGTTTGCCAATGAGCCAACGGCCAGGAGAGTGGGTAGGATTCACCCCATCAACTTCTTAACCCCTGACGGAGAGTCAACGATGCCTATCATCAACAGCCAAGTAAAACCGTTCAAAGCAACTGCTTACAAAAACGGTAACTTCGTAGACGTGTCGGACGCTGACCTGAAAGGCAAATGGTCCGTAGTGTTCTTCTACCCAGCCGACTTCACCTTCGTTTGCCCAACCGAGCTGGAAGACCTGGCTGATAACTACGCCGAATTCCAGAAACTGGGCGTCGAAATCTACAGCGTTTCCACCGACACCCACTTTGCCCACGCTGCCTGGCACAACACTTCGCCAGCCATCGGCAAAATCCAGTACACCATGATCGGCGACCCAACCCTGACCATCTCCCGCAACTTCGACGTACTGATCGAAGAAGCTGGCCTGGCAGACCGCGGCACCTTCGTGATCGACCCAGAAGGCAAGATCAAGATCGTTGAACTGAACGACGGTGGTGTTGGCCGTGACGCTTCCGAGCTGCTGCGCAAAATCAAAGCTGCTCAATACGTAGCTGCCCACCCAGGCGAAGTATGCCCAGCCAAGTGGAAAGAAGGCGAAGCGACGTTGGCTCCGTCCCTGGACCTGGTCGGCAAGATCTAAGTCTGTGAAGCACCAAGGGCGGAACTCCGCACTTAAGTAAGCCGCAACCGCCCTCAAAACGCCCGGGCGAGATTCGCTCGGGCGTTTTTTTGTCTGCAATAAACCGAATTAATAGGAAATCGCCCGTATGTTGGACGCCAATCTTAAAGCTCAGTTGAAGTCATACCTGGAACGGGTCACCCAGCCGATCGAGATCGTCGCCTCCCTCGACGACGGTGCGAAATCCCAGGAAATGCTTGCCCTTTTGCAAGACGTAACCAGCCTCACCATGCTGATTACTCTGAAAACCGATGGCGATGATGCGCGCAAGCCGTCGTTCTCCATCAATCGCCCGGGTGCCGATATCAGCCTGCGTTTCGCCGGCATCCCCATGGGCCATGAATTCACTTCGCTGGTGCTGGCCCTGCTGCAAGTCGGTGGCCACCCGTCGAAGGCGAGTGTCGAAGTGATTGAACAGATTCGCGCCCTCAAAGGCGAGTTCAGCTTCGAGACGTACTTCTCGCTGTCCTGCCAGAACTGCCCCGACGTGGTCCAGGCACTGAACCTGATGGCCGTGCTCAACCCGAACATCCGCCATGTCGCCATCGACGGTGCGCTGTTCCAGGCTGAAGTCGATGAGCGCCAGATCATGGCGGTACCGAGCGTGTACCTCAATGGCGTTAACTTTGGTCAGGGCCGCATGGGCCTGGAAGAAATCCTCGCCAAGCTCGACACCAGCGGCATCGAAAAAGCAGCAGAAAAAATCAGCGCCAAAGACGCCTTTGATGTTCTGGTAGTCGGCGGTGGGCCAGCCGGTTCGGCGGCCGCTATATACGCCGCACGTAAGGGCATCCGCACGGGTGTGGCGGCTGAACGCTTCGGCGGGCAAGTGCTGGACACCATGTCCATCGAGAACTTCATCTCAGTGCAGGAGACCGAAGGGCCTAAGCTGGCCAGCGCCCTGGAAGCCCACGTGCGTCAGTACGACGTGGACATCATGAACCTGCAGCGTGCCAGCAGCTTGATCCCTGCAAAAAACGCCGGTGACTTGCACGAGATTCGCTTCGAAAGTGGTGCGACCCTCAAGTCCAAGACCGTGATCCTGGCCACTGGCGCCCGGTGGCGCGAAATGGGTGTGCCGGGCGAGCAGGAATACAAAGCCAAAGGCGTGTGCTTCTGCCCGCACTGCGATGGTCCGCTGTTCAAAGGCAAGCGCGTGGCCGTGATCGGCGGTGGTAACTCTGGCGTGGAAGCGGCTATCGACCTGGCGGGTATCGTCAGCCACGTGACCTTGCTTGAATTTGACAGCAAGCTGCGCGCCGATGCCGTGTTGCAGCGCAAGCTCTACAGCCTGCCGAACGTCGACGTAATCACCAGTGCGCTGACCAGTGAAGTAAAAGGTGATGGTCAGAAAGTCACTGGCCTGGCGTACAAGGACCGCGACAGTGGCGAGTTCAAGACCCTCGACCTGGAAGGCATCTTTGTCCAGATCGGCTTGTTGCCCAACACTGACTGGCTCAAAGGCACAGTGGAGCTGACCCCACGTGGCGAGATCATTGTCGATGCGCGTGGTGAAACTTCGCTGCCAGGTGTATTCGCCGCCGGTGACGTCACCACCGTACCGTACAAGCAAATCGTGATTGCGGTAGGCGAGGGCGCCAAGGCTTCCCTGAGCGCGTTTGATCACCTGATCCGCACTTCCGCACCTGCGTAAAGTCGGACCCGGAAATGAAAAACCCCATGAGTGATCATGGGGTTTTTTTATTGCGCGAGGCTTTTACATCGGCGCTGGCTGAATAATCTCGACCCAGTACGCATCCGGGTCCTTGATGAAGGCCAGGCTTTTCATGCGGCCGTCGGTCAGGCGCTTCTGGAAGTCACAGCCCAGGGCTTCGAAGCGTTCGCACGCAGCGACAATGTCCGGCACCGAAATGCAGATGTGGCCAAAGCCACGCGGGTCGGTGTTGCCGTTGTGGTATGCGAAGTCGGCATCGTTTTCGGTGCCGTGGTTGTGGGTCAGTTCCAGGATGCCCGGGATCGACTTCATCCACTGGGTGCGTTCAGCGGCGTCGGCCGGGATCTGAGCCTTGTCCACCAGGGCCAGGAAGTACAGGCTGAATTCGGCTTCCGGGAAGTCGCGCTTTTCAACCAGGGAAAAACCCAGGACGCGGGTGTAGAAATCCAGCGACTTGGTGATGTCTTTGACCCGCAGCATGGTGTGGTTGAACACGAAGTTCGTGGTGGCGGTGTCAGGCTGGGCGGTGACGCCCGGGAAAGTGTTCAGTTCGTGCAGGCTCATGGGCCCTCCAGAAAAAAATGGGGCAAACGCGACTTGAAATGATCGGCGCGGTCCGTTGGCTTGCGGCAAGCGTCCATGCAGCCGAGCCATGATACGCAAGGGCCGCCCACTGCGCCAAATGAAAAAGGTCACGCAGCGCTTGCGACCAGCGGGTGCCGGGGCTCAAACTTTGACGCTTGAACCTTGGGCGTTTTTTGTAATGATCGAATTTCGTAAATCGCTGTTGAGCTCGTTGTGTCTACTGCTGGGCAGCCCGTTCGTACTGGCGGCCGACCCGGAAATTCACTGGCCCAGTGGCTGGCAGGTCGAGGAAGTGGAGCCGGACGGCGAAGCCCCGGTAAAACCCCAGGCCGTGTCTCGCCAGCGCGCGATCAAAAATGACGAAAATGGCAATACCTTGATGGTCATGGAGTTGACCGGCACGCCGATCGAGGCGGGTCATAAAGTTAATCTTCAAGGCGTGTTGCTGGAAATGCGTAAATCCATCCAGAAAGACTTTGCCGGCAGCGGTTATCAAAGCGTGTGCACCAAGATGCACCCAACCACATTGAGCCGTCTTGATGCATTGGAAACAACTTGCGTGATTACCGAGAATGGGCGGCACGTGTTGTCGCAAACATTAGTCGGTGCGGTAGATACTGACAAAGCCTATGTTTTTTCATACGCCGGCCAAGCCGAAGCCTATGAGGCCAGCCAGGGCGAAGTCGGATCGGTACGCGACAGCCTGAAACTTTGAATGTGCCGGGTTGATCGAATTTGAACAAAGTGAAATGTTAGTTAAGTTCGTTTTCGAATCCTTAAACAAAAAAAGCCCCGCATCAGCGGGGCTTTTTGTTAGTGCAGTGCGATCAGCCGCGAAGCCAGGAATCTACAGTGGCGGCGCCATACTGTTCTTTCCAGGCTTTGAGGCCGCGGTGGTTGCCGCCTTTAGTCTCGATCAGCTCGCCGGTGTGCGGGTTATGGTACACCTTGACCACGCGTGCGCGGCGCTGTTTAGGGGCGGCGGCCGTTGCAGCACCGGCCTTGGCAGGGTGAGGGTCAAGGATCGCGATGATGTCGCGCAGGCCTTTGCCGTAGTGCTTCATCAAGCCTTGCAGCTTTTCTTCGAATTCGATTTCTTTCTTCAGGCCGGCGTCGTTCTTCAGGGATTCCAGCTGGGCCAGCTGCTCTTGAAGGGCTTTTTCTGCTGCGCGAAATTCGGCGAGTCTGGACAAAATCTGTACTCCAATAATGTAGTTTGCTGATATCAACTGCAGACAAAGCTATAAGCCAAGCGCTTATAAGGTGACTCAAAGAAAGAGGCCTTTCTGCGAGTTCAGCACAGGCAGGAAAAATTGTAGTAGTTAATGCCCCACGAGTAAATCACGTCGTTTACCTAAATAAGATTATTTCATCAAGCGTAATGAGTGGCTATTCAATGGCTGGCCAGCGACTTAATGAATTCGTCACCGGGCAGTGGCCGGCCAAACAGGTAACCCTGCAGAAAATCCACACCGTGGGCCGCCAGATATTCACATTGCTCTGCTGTTTCCACGCCCTCGGCCACGATGCCCAGGTCCAGCTTGCCGGAGAGTTCGATGATGCTGTCGAGGATATGCCGTGAAAGTGCATCAGCGCCAATCATGGCGACAAAGCTTTGATCGATTTTCAAGTAATCGACATTAAAGTTGCGCAAGTAACCGAGGCTGGAGTGCCCGGTACCGAAGTCATCAATGGCAATCATCACACCCAGTTGATGCAGGGCGTCGAACAGCTGACGCGTGATATCCGTAGGCTTGATCAGTTCACGCTCGGTCAACTCCAGCACCAGCGTCACTTGGCCTGGGGCGAACGCGGCGAGAAACGTTCGACAATCTTCCACCAGGTCCAGATCCTCACAGTGGCGTGCCGTGATATTCACGCCAATATGAAAGCCCGGACGCCAGCGCGCGGCATGCGGGGCCAGCTGCGCCGCCGTCTGGTGCAGCAAGGCGCGGGTCATCGGCACGATCAGGCCGGAATGCTCCGCCAACGGGATAAACAGGTCGGGACGCACCAGGCCTTCTTTCGGGTGCTGCCAACGCATCAGCACTTCACAGCCGGCCCATTCACGCGTGTCGCCGCGGACCACGGGTTGAAAGTACGGAATGAACTCGTTGGCACCCAAGGCGCGTTGCAGTTCATGGGTGGGCGCAGACGAGCGCTTTTGCAGCCAGTGCGCAAGCACGCCCGACAGTACGCCAAAAAACACCAGCAGGCTGAACAGTGCCGGATAGCGCGCTTCCATGTACCGCCACACTTCACCGGCCGGCATGCCGGCGTCGACACTGTAGTGATAGCGCTGCGAGGCCAGGTGGTGATGGGCCACCTCGAACACCGGCACGGGCGTGTTGTGCACCTTGCCGTCGGCATCCAGCCAGTTGGGGCCCACTTGCAACACCAGGTGTGCGTAACGGCTGATCAAGCGCAAGGCGTTGGTCAGGTGATAACCATCAATCGAGGCGAACGCCGCCTTGTCGCCTTCGACCAGCCGGTTAACCAGCAGCGCGGTATCGGGTGTGACCGGATTGCCATTCATCAACCACAGACTCCCGTCCACGTAATCATCCGGGTTGACCGCCGACTGGTAGTGATCGCCGAACAGCGAGCTGCAATAGATGTTTTTTTGCCAGGACAACGTTGTTGCGCGCACAAAGGGCCGGCGCGTGACTTGTTCACGCAGCGCCAGCTGCGCGCCGTTGTCGCACGGCTGACCCGCCAGTGGCAGCAAGGCCTGGGCGGCGAGGGTGGTGTTATCGAGCATCAGGTCAAACTGGCGCACGGCTTCACGGGCGGTTTGCGCAGTGCTTTGTTGCAGGGTGCGTTCGGCTTGCCAGTGCAGAATGACCATCCCCAGCGCGATTGGCAGCAGGCCACTGAGGGTGGTAATCAAATAGCGGGTGGCGCGTTTTCGCGGGCCGTTTACGGTCAGGGGCATGGAGAGACGGCCTGTCGCAGAATGGGAAAAGCCCCGAAGGGCTAATCAGATACATCAAATGATAGATGGCGCGTGCGAAATAAGCTCGCTGTACCTGGCGGTCAGGTGAGTCAGCCCCGCTGGAAGTTCAGCGTCTGCGCCAATTGGATAAACGCCAGGGTCGCAGGTGTCGCCTGACGTTGGTCGAGCACCGCCAGGCCAATGTCCCGGCCCACCCGTGGCGACAGCGGGCGCACCTGGTAACGTGCGTCTGGCGTCTGCGGCAAGGACGCCTGCGCCACCACACTCACGCCGTCGCCGCGGCTTACTGCCGCAAGCGTACTGAGCAGTTGCGAGCAGCGGTAACGCACATTCGGGGTTAGTCGCGCGCTGCTGAACAATCGCGAGACCAGCTCCTGCGAGCCGGCGTCGGTGAGAATGAACGGGTCGTCACACAGCGCCTTCAAGGTCACGCACGGCTGCGCTGCCAGCGGGTGCGCAGCGGGCAGCAGGGCGACCATCTGGTCGTTGAACAGCGCAAACGTATCGAAGCGCTCCTGCTCCAGCACCACAAATCCCACGTCGATACGCCGCTCGTCCAGCCACTGGATCACTTGGCGGTCCGGGCCTTCGTCCACGTGCACCTCAATGCCCGGGTGCTGACGCCTGAATGGCTCGAGAATGCGCGGCAGCAGACGATTGGACGAAGTCGGGCCAAAGGAGCCGATGCGCAGCGTGCCGCGCTTCATGCCCCGCGCATCCGAGGCTTCCTGTTGCAGGGTGTCGGCCACGCCCAGCAAGGTGCGCGCACGCATCAGCAATTGCTGGCCGATATCACTGAGTTCGACCTGGGACTGATGGCGCCGGAACAGTTCGACGCCCAGTTCCTGCTCAAGGGCCTTGATGGCATGCGACACGGCTGACTGGCTGATGCCCAGGAGGTGAGCGGTGTGGGTGAAGCTTTGCAGCTCGGCCACGCGCGAGAAGATTTGCAGCTGCGTAAGGGTCATGAGCAATTACTCATTTTACGATGATCAGTCATTAGTCACAGGATATCCCAATCCTGACATCCACTGAGCCTCACCGATGACGCCCTCTCCCGATCGCCTGACTTACCTCAAACTTGCTGCTGTCACCATGATCTGGGGCGCGACCTTTGTGGCCGGCCGCTACCTGGCGGCCAACGTGGAGCCGCTGCTGGCGGCCACGCTGCGTTTTGTGTTGGCCAGCGCAGCGCTGCTGGGCTTCATGGCCCTGGCACGCGTGCGCCTGGCGCGGCCCAGCGCCAGGCAACTCGCGCAGTTGGCAATGCTGGGGTTCTGCGGAATCTTTTTCTACAACCTGTGTTTCTTCTACGGTCTGCATTACATCAATGCGTCGCGGGCGTCGCTGATCGTGGCCTTGAACCCGGCGGTGATCGGCCTGGGTTCGTGGTGGCTGTTCAAGGAGCGGCTAGGCACGGCCAGATGCCTGGGCATTGCCTTGTGCCTGGGCGGCGCGGGTGCGGTCATCATCAGCCGCAATCCCCAAGTGCTGCAGGGTACGGCCAACGCCTGGCTGGGCGATCTGCTGATTTTTGGCTGTGTGTTGGGGTGGGGCGCCTACTCGCTGTTTTCCCGCAGCCTCAACCAGAGCCTGGGGCCATTGCAAACGGTGACCTGGTCGATCTTGCTGGGAACGGCGATGTTGACGGTCACCACACTGGTCGGTGGCAAGCTCACATTAAAAGCCCTAAGCGCGCTCCACTTACCGCAAATGCTCAGCCTGCTGTACCTGGGCGTGTTCGGCTCGGCGCTGGCTTACATCGCCTGGTATGACGGCATTCGCCGTATCGGAGCGACCCGCGCCGGCGTGTTCATCGCACTCAACCCGCTGACGGCAGTGATCTGCGGCGCCATGCTGCTGGATGAGCACCTGAGCACGCCGATGCTGGTGGGCGGGGCGGTGATCCTGCTGGGCATCCATCTGTGCAACAAACCCCTTGCGCAGCCCAAGCCATTGGGGATTTGATAAGAGTGCGGACAAACGCTGTTACGCTGTGTAGAATCGATTTACGCATACAAGAATATGGACTTGCGCTCACGCAAGCCTCGGCCGTCAGAGACTGATGTAACCATGAAGCTACTCGGCTCCCCCCTCATCTTTGGTGATTTCCTCGCGCGCAGTGTGCGAGGCCTGTCCTGTGCGCCACCCTGCAACCTCATCCTTGCTCGCAAATAACCCCGTGTTAATGACAAGAATGATGAGGTGCCACCATGGCAGACCAATACGAAAACCCAATGGGCCTGATGGGCTTTGAATTTATCGAATTCGCATCGCCAACGCCGGGCACCCTGGAGCCGATCTTCGAGATCATGGGCTTCACCAAAGTCGCCTCCCACCGTTCCAAGAACGTGCACCTGTATCGCCAGGGCGAAATCAACCTGATCCTCAACAACCAGCCCGACAGCCTGGCCTCGTACTTTGCGGCCGAACACGGCCCGTCGGTGTGCGGCATGGCGTTCCGCGTCAAGGATTCGCAGCAGGCCTACAACCGCGCGCTCGAACTCGGCGCACAGCCGATCCACATCGAAACCGGCCCGATGGAGCTGAACCTGCCAGCCATCAAGGGCATCGGCGGCGCGCCGCTGTACCTGATCGACCGCTTCGGCGAAGGCAACTCGATCTATGACATCGACTTCGTGTACCTCGAAGGTGTGGACCGCAACCCGGTGGGCGCCGGCCTCAAGGTCATCGACCACCTGACCCACAACGTGTATCGCGGGCGCATGGTCTACTGGGCCAACTTCTACGAGAAGCTGTTCAACTTCCGTGAGGCGCGCTACTTCGATATCAAGGGCGAATACACCGGCCTGACGTCCAAGGCCATGAGCGCTCCGGACGGCATGATCCGCATCCCGCTGAACGAAGAATCGTCCAAGGGCGCGGGCCAGATCGAAGAGTTCCTGATGCAGTTCAACGGCGAAGGCATCCAGCACGTGGCGTTCCTCACCGACGACCTGGTCAAGACCTGGGACGCGCTGAAGAAGATCGGCATGCGCTTCATGACCGCGCCGCCAGACACCTACTACGAAATGCTCGAAGGCCGCCTGCCTAACCACGGCGAGCCGGTGGACCAACTGCAAGCGCGTGGCATTCTGCTCGACGGTTCGTCAATTGCCGGAGACAAGCGCCTGCTGCTGCAAATCTTCTCGGAAACCCTGATGGGCCCGGTGTTCTTCGAATTCATCCAGCGCAAGGGCGATGATGGGTTTGGCGAGGGCAACTTCAAGGCACTGTTCGAGTCGATCGAGCGTGACCAGGTGCGTCGTGGTGTATTGACCGCCGACTAAGCGTAAAAAAGCCCGGCCGAGGTAACCCTCGGCCGGGCTTTTTATGGCCTGCGCATCACGCTTTGCGCTGACGCACCAAGTGCTTGAAGCCCTCGTACACCAGCACCATCACCGCCAGCCAGATCGGGATATAGGTCAGCCACTGGCCGCCCTTGATGCCTTCGCCCAATATCAACGCCACCGCCAGCAGCAACACCGGTTCCACATAGCTGAGCAGCCCGAACAGGCTGAAAGGCAACAGCCGGCTGGCCACGATATAGCTGACCAGCGCCGAGGCACTGATCACGCCCAGCATCGGAATCAATGCATACAGCTTTGGATGAATGTCCATCACGGCAAAACCTTGTTCACCGTGCTGCACAAACCACCAGGCCACGGGCAGCATCAGCGCCATGTCCAGCCACAAGCCGCCCAGGTGATCAGTGGTCAGGTATTTGCGCACCACAAAATAGATCGGGTAACCAATGATCACCACCAGGGTTGCCCAGGAAAAACCACCGGCCTGATACAACTCGTTCAGCACGCCGAGCGCGGCAAAAAATACCGCGATCTGCTGCAGACGCGACAAGCGTTCGCCGTACACCAGGCGCCCGGTCAGCACCATGGTCAGCGGCAGCAGGAAGTAGCCGACCGACACATCCAGGCTGCGCCCATTGAGCGGTGCCCACATAAATAGCCACAGTTGCACGCCGAGCAAGGCCGACGACAGCAGCACGCCGCCGATCAGCCGCGGCCTGGCCGCCAGCATTCGCACCAGCTCCCAGACCCGCCGCCATTCGCCGCTGATGATCATGAACACGGTCATGCACGGCACGGTCAGCAACATGCGCCAGCCGAAAATTTCCAGGCCGCTCAATGGCGTGAGCAGCGAGGTGAAGTAATACATCACGGCAAACAACACCGAGGCCAATACCGACAACACAACACCTTTAGACACACTGTCCTCGCGAAAACGAATAGTTATAAATAGGGGGGATATTTCAGGAGAGGATTATGGTGCTTTTGGCGCAAGACGGTTGCGCTGTTTTGGGGCGTTTTGCAGGAAATTTTCTCACCACACCAGGTTCATGCAAGCGCCTGTGACGAGCGGACTTGCCCTGCGCTGGGCTGCAAAGCAGACCCAAAACCAGACCCCGCGCTGTGCCTGACACAACACGGTGTCCTCGATGGTGCCGCTTCGCAGCCCAACGCGGGCAAGCCCGCTCGCCACACACACCTACACCTTGCAGGCGCTACGCGCGTGCCACGCGGCCCGAAACAAAATGCCCCACATCATTGAAGCCCGGCGTGGACGAATGCCCCGGCGTTACCAGTGAATCAATAAAGGCCTCATCTTCAGCGCTGATCTTCACCTCCAGCGCGCCGGTGTAGGCATCCCATTGCGCTTCGGTGCGCGGCCCGACAATTGCCGAGCTCACGGCCGAGTTGTTCAGCACCCAGGCAATCGCAAACTCGACAATGCCGACGCCGCGCCCTTGGGTGTACTGCTGAATCTGTTGGGCGATGCGCAGTGACTCCACGCGCCATTCGGTTTCCAGAATGCGCTTGTCCTGACGCGCTGCACGGCTGCCCGCTTGAGGAGCGACGTCGGGTGCGTACTTGCCGCTGAGCACGCCGCGCGCCAACGGGCTGTAAGGCACCACGCCCAGGCCGTAGGCGGCTGCGGCAGTGAGCTGCTCGACCTCGGCCTGGCGATTGACGATGTTGTACAGCGGCTGGCTGATGATCGGCTGGTCCACGCCCAAACGCTCGGCCACACGAATCACTTCGGCGATGCGCCAGCCCCGGTAGTTGGACAGGCCCCAATAGCGGATCTTGCCCTGGCGGATCAGGTCGCCAATTGCCGACACCGTGACTTCCAGCGGCGTGTCATGGTCTTCGCGGTGCAGGTAATAGATGTCCAGGTAGTCAGTGTCCAGGCGCGTCAAGCTGGCTTCCAGCGCGTTGAAAATGCGCTTGCGGCTCAAGCCGCTGCGGTTCGGCACGCCGTCCGCCGGGCCGATGCCGACCTTGGACGCCACCACCCAGTCCTGGCGATGACGAACGATGGCCTCGCCGACGATTTCTTCGGAACGCCCGCCGGTGTAGACGTCGGCGGTGTCGATGAAATTGATGCCCTGGTCCCAGGCCTTGTCGATGATGCGCAGCGAGTCTTCGGTGTTGGTCTGTTCGCCAAACATCATGGTGCCCAGTGTCAGTGCGCTGACCTTCAACCCGGACTGGCCCAATGTGCGGTAAATCATGCAAAGCTCCTCATGGCAGGGAAACGTGAACCCTGCAATACCAGACTCGAGGGCTCTGGAACAAGCCCGGCGCGCGTTTCTTCATGCACTGAGCAAGGCCTGACAGCGTGTCTGCAGAAATCGGTGCAGCACTTTCACCCGTTCCGACACTTGCAGGCGGTGCGGGCACATCAGGTTGAACGGCGTGGGTTCGCCTTGCCAGTCAGGCAACAACCGCACCAGGCGCCCGGCCTTGATATCGCTGGCGATGTCCAGGTTGGCCTTGTAGGCAATGCCATGGCCTGCCAGCGCCCAGCGCCGCACGATTTCGCCGTCGTCGCTGAGGTAATCGCCCGTCACCTCGACTTCCTGCAGCAGTGCGCCCTGACGAAAGTACCAAGTGTTGTTGGCCTGCCCACGGCGCATGTAGCGCAGCGTGCTGTGCTGCGCCAGGTCTGCCGGCGTGCGCGGTGTGCCATGGCGCGCCAGGTAGTTGGGGCTGGCGCAGGGAATACGGTGGTGGCCCGGCACCACCGGCAGCGCGACCAGGCTGGAGTCGCGTGGCACACCAAAGCGCAGGGCAATGTCGACGGTGTCGCGGAATAAGTCGGCGTTGCTGTCGTTGAGCAACAACTGCAAACGGATGTTCGGGTGTTCGCGCTTGAATTCATCCAGCCAGCCCAGCAGCACATTGCGGCCAAAATCCGAGGGCGCCGCCAATTGCAATAAACCGCTGAGGCTCTGGCCTTGTTGCTTGATCGCCTGCTCGCCTTCCGACAAGGCTTCCAGCGCAACCCGCACGCTGTCCAGGTAGCGCCGGCCTTCTTCGGTCAGGCGCATGCTGCGCGTAGAGCGGGCCAGCAGGCGGATGCCCAGCCGGGTTTCCAGCCGCTTGAGCGCAATGCTCGCTGCAGCCGGTGTGAGGTTGAGGCTGCGCGCCGCCGCTGACAGGCTGCCGGTGTCGGCGGTGCGCACGAACACTTCAAGGTCGAGGGTTGAGCTCATTTGTAAAAATCCTTTAAAGATCTTGTCGTTTTACCGGGATTTTTCGCTGATTGCCAAGCTGAGAAGATCAACGCTCACTTTCTTAGTCAGGTAGTTAACCCATGACATCTTCCCTCAGCGGTAAAACCGTTATCGTCATCGGCGGCAGCAGCGGTATCGGCGCCGCCGTGGCCAAGGCAGCCACGGCACGAGGCGCACAGGTGGTGCTGGCCGGGCGCCGGTTGACCTCCGGTGTCGACAACGGCGTACGCAGCGAGCCGGTCGATGTGACCGACACTGCGTCCTTGCAACGCTTGTTCGAGGCGGTGGGGCGCTTTGACCATCTGGTCTACACCTCTGGGCCGTCGGTGCGGGCCAAACCTTTGCTCGACACTGACCTGGATGAAGCCCAGGACAATTTCAACGTGAAGCTCTGGGGCTCGCTGCGCGCGATTCAACAGGCGCTGCCATTTCTCGACGAGCACGGCAGCATCACGCTGACCTCTGGCCAACTGGGCCGTAAATTGGCGCCCGGCCAGTTCATCAAGACCGGCATCAACGCCGCGACCGAGGCGCTGGGCAAACAGCTGGCGAAGGAGCTGGCACCACGTCGGGTCAATGTGATCAGCCCCGGGGTGATCGACACGCCTGCTTATGCAGGCTTGCCAGAAGAACAGCGCCAGGCGATGTTTGCCAAGGCCGGCGGGGCCTTGCCGGTTGGGCGCGTGGGGCAGGCTGAAGAAGTGGCGGCGGGGTACGTGCTGGCCATGGAAAATGGCTTTGTCACCGGCGCCGTGATCGACATCGACGGCGGCGGACTGTTGTAACCCGGCAACCAAAAGTGGGAGCGGGCTTGCTTGCGAAAGCAGAGTGTCAGTCACTGAATGTATCGACTGAACCACCGCATTCGCGAGCAAGCCCGCTCCCACATTGAACTCATTGCTGCTGGGCGCGCGTTATACCTTCAACGTGCGCGTCATGCGCAGCGCCAACACGCTACCGGCAACGATCACCGCCGCCAGCAAGTACAACGCCACATCCGTGGACCCGGTGGCATCCTTCACAAACCCTACGATATACGGGCTGAGGAAGCCGGCCATCTGGCCCATGGAGTTGATCAGGGCCAAACCACCGGCCGCTGCGCCGGCACTGAGCAGAGCGGTCGGCACCGGCCAGAACATCGGCAGGCCAGTGAGGGCGCCCATGGTGGCGATGGTCAGGCCAAGAATCGCAATCGCCGGAGTGGTGGCGAAATTAACGGCGATCACCAAGCCGATAGCGCCCATCAACATCGGCACCACCAAGTGCCAGCGACGCTCCTTGCGCAAGTCGGCGGAGCGGCCCACCAGCAACATGAACACCGCGGCCAGCAGGTACGGAATCGCGCTGAGCCAGCCAATCACCAGGTTATCGCTGAAGCCCAGGCTCTTGATGATCGACGGCAGCCAGAAGTTGATCGCGTACACGCCGCTCTGGATGCAGAAGTAGATCAGGCCAAACGCCCAGATGGCCGGGTTCTTGAACACCTCGCCGAGCGAATCTGTGGTGGTTTTCGGTTTGTTCGCCAGATCCGTCGCCTGGTCGGCCTCCAGCACTGTACGCTCATGCGGCGTAAGCCACTTGGCATTGGCGAAGCTGTCGCTGAGCAGGAAATAAGCGAGCGCGCCCAGAATCACCGTCGGGATGCCTTGCAACAGGAACATCCACTGCCAGCCGGCCAGGCCACCCTGGCCGGCGGCAAAGTGGTTGAGGATCCAGCCGGAAAACGGGCTGCCAAGCAGGCCGGACACCGGGATTGCCGACATGAACAACGCCATGATCCGCCCACGGCGGAAGGTCGGAAACCACTGCGAGAGGTACAGCACCACGCCTGGGAAGAACCCGGCTTCAGCGGCACCGGTCAACAGGCGCAGGCCGTAGAAGTGTGTCGGCGTGGTCACGAACAGCAAGCACGTGGAGAGCGTGCCCCACACGATCATCATCAGCGCAATCCAGCGCCGCGGGCCGAACCGGGTCAGCGCCAGGTTGCTCGGCACGCCGCACAGTACATAACCGATAAAGAAAATCCCGGCCCCCAGGCCGTAGACCGTTTCACTGAATTTCAACGCATCGAGCATCTGCAACTTGGCAAAACCAACGTTTACCCGGTCAAGGTAATTAAACAGGTAGCAGATGAAAATGAAGGGGATCAGGCGCAGGGTAATGCGCTTGTAGATGGCGTTTTTATCGTCATCGGTGGCCAGTGTGGCAGCGGCGCTCTGTGACATGTCAGTCTCTCTTTATTATGATTTTTCGCGATGCGAAGGTAACGTTGATCGCTCAATGAGTCTCGGCCACCTTGCGGGGTGCTGTCTTTGTGCTTGCGCACAGTCAGGCACGCTTTGCGCTGTGCCTATGACCAACTCGCTTTTTTCAGGAATTTAGCCCCATGTTCGAGCTGGATCATGACCTGGCGCAGGATATCGTCAATCGCACCATGGCGATCCTGCCCTATAACGTCAACGTCATGGACAGCCAGGGCCTGATTCTGGGCAGCGGCGAGCCTGAGCGCATCAATACCCGCCATGAGGGTGCGCAGCTGGTGCTGGCCAACGGCCGGGTAGTCGAGATCGACGGCCAGACTGCCAAGCACCTCAAAGGCGTGCAGCCGGGCATCAACCTGCCCTTGATGCACGACCAACGCCTGATCGGCGTTTTGGGCATTACCGGTGAACCCGAGCTGTTGCGCACCTACGCTGAACTGGTGCGCATGACCGCCGAGATGTTGGTCAGCCACCGGCATCAGCAAGCCGAGCAGCAATGGCGACGCCAGCGGTGCGACGACCTGCTTGCGTTATTGCTGGCCGAACGCGGTGACTCGCCGCGCCTGGTGGACGAGGCCCAGCAACTGGGGCTCAAGCCGCACATGCCGCGCACGCCGTACCTGTTTGAGCTGGGTGTGGGTCAGTCGGCCGACGCGCTGAGCGCCTGGCTGACCAGCCGTTACCCGGACAGTTGGTGTGTCAGCTCTGCGCAGTTTTCCCTGTTGTGGTGCCGGCCGGCGGCGGTGCAGGTGGACAACCCACGGCTGCTGGAAAAACTTCAGGGCCTGGGTTGGAACATCCTGCGGGTTGCCGTCGGTGGGCAAGCAGATGGCCTGGCGGGCCTGCGCCGGTGCTATCGCCGGGTCGGCGATCTGCTGGCCTACGGTCGTGACATCTTGCCCCAGTCACGTTTGTTGACGCTCAACCGCTATCGCCTGCCGGTGATGCTCTGGCGCCACCGCAACGACGATGCGCTGGATGAACTGCTGAACCCGTTGCGCAAAGTGCTGGCCAAGGACACCAACGGCCAGCTGCTTGCCACGCTGCGCAGTTGGTGCGACCACGACGGCCAGAGCCAGGCCTGCGCCGACGCGCTGGGCATCCACCGCAACAGCTTGCGCTACCGCATGGAACGCATTGCCGAGCTCAGCGGCGTCGACCCATTGACCCTCGATGGCATGCTGGCCCTGTACCTTGGCGTACAGCTTTTGCCCCAGGCTTTGTCGGAATGAACAACAAACCTGCGCCACACTTGTGCATCGGACCGGCGTCATTGCCGCAGCCAACTGGCAGCATGGGCATTATAAAAACCGGAGAACGCCCATGAAAATCATCATCGCCCCCGACTCGTTCAAGGACAGCCTGAGCGCCGAAGGCGTCGCCCAGGCCATCGCCGAAGGCTTGGCCGAGGTCTGGCCGCAGGCACATCTGGTCCAGTGCCCGATGGCGGACGGTGGTGAAGGCACGGTGGATTCGGTCCTTGCTGCCTGCAAGGGCGAGTTGCGCAGCCAAACCGTTCGAGGCCCCTTGGGCGCGTCGGTTGAAGCACGCTGGGGCTGGTTGGCCGACAGCCATACCGCCATTATCGAAATGGCCGAAGCCAGTGGTTTGCAACTGCTGGCGCCGGGCAAACGCGACGCCTGTTCGAGCAGCACCTACGGCACGGGCGAACTGATCCGTGCAGCCCTGGACGCCGGTGCCCAGCGCATCATTCTGGCGATTGGCGGCAGTGCGACCAACGATGCCGGTGCCGGGGCGATGCAGGCGCTGGGTGTGCAACTGTTCGATGCGCAAGATCAGGCACTTGCCCCGGGTGGCCTGGCGCTGGCGCGGCTTGCGCGGATCAGCCTTGAACAGCTGGACCCACGTTTGGCTCAGGTGCGTTTTGAAATTGCCGCCGATGTGAATAACCCGCTGTGTGGTCCGCACGGCGCGTCTGCCATTTTCGGCCCGCAAAAAGGTGCCAGCGCGCAGCAGGTCGAGCAACTGGACGCAGCCCTGGGTCACTTTGCCGATCATTGCACCAAGGTCCTGCCCAAAGACGTGCGCGATGAACCCGGCAGCGGCGCCGCCGGTGGCCTGGGCTTTGCCGCCAAAGCGTTCCTTGGCGCGCAATTTCGCGCGGGTGTTGAGGTGGTGGCCGACCTGGTCGGCCTGGATGCAGCGGTGCAGGGGGCTGACCTGGTGGTCACCGGCGAAGGCCGTTTCGACGCCCAGACCCTGCGCGGCAAAACCCCCTTCGGCGTGGCGCGCATCGCCCAGCAGCACAACGTGCCCGTCATCGTGATCGCCGGCACCCTGGGCGACGGCTACGAGCATATGTATAGCCACGGCGTGAGCGCCGCATTCGCCTTGCCGTCCGGGCCGATGAGCCTTGAACAGGCGTGCAGCGACGCGCCGCGCCTGCTGCGCGAGCGCGCGGCAGATATTGCGCGACTGTGGCGCACAGCGACCGGGCGCTGACGCAACACCGTGAACATGGGACAATCCGCGCCGTTTTTCGACACGGAGAGTCCCCATGCTGCGCACCACCGCTTTGCTGGCCCTGTTGCTGACTGGCATCAGCGCCCCGGCCCTCGCTCAACCCGCGACTGAAACCGTCCCGCTGCTGCGGGAAATCAAGAATTGGGTCACCGGCTGCGACAACCTGCGCAATTGTCACGCCCTCAGCGCGCCCAGTGGCGTGGATGAGGAAGATGCCAGCTCCCTGACCTTGCATATCTGGCATCAAGCCGGCCCCGAAGGGTACCTGCGCTTACGCGTTGATCATCGCGGTGAGGCGCTGGACCTCTCTACTCTGCAATTGGACGGAAAGCCCCTGGACCAAGCACTGACGCGCAGCCTGGAGGTGCAGTTGGACGATCAGGGTGTTGATCCCCACCTGCAATCCTACGGCGTGATCGAGGACGCGCCGGCGCGGCTCTGGCTGCAGCGCTTGCGCAACGGCCAGCGTTTGCAGTTACCGGGCGACGACACCGCGCATGTGTCCCTGAGCGGGCTGAGTGCCTCGCTGCTGTTGATGGACGCGGTGCAAGGGCGGGTGGATAACGTCACCGCACTTGCGCGGCCTGGCAAGGGCGCGGCCAGCGACGTGCCGGCACGCTTGCCGCCACCGGTGCTGCGCCCCTTCACGTCGGCGCCGGCGCTCAACGACCAGGAATACGCCGCGCTGGCCGCCGCTGCGGTGAAGGCGATCACCACCACCGACACCGCGATGAAACCCGAGGCCGAAGTCGGCGCATTGAGCGAAGCTCAAGCCCTGACAGTGGTGCGCTATGACTGCGCGGCCTACACCTGCGAGTACGAAGTCAGCAGCCGTGAGCGCAAGGCGCCGTACGCCGAAACCACGTTGAGCATTCAACCGCTACCTGTGGACGGCGCTGCCTTGCAAGGCTCGGTCGGCTACGACCCAACCACCGGCACCTTGAGCTATTTCTACAAACTGCGTGGCGTTGGTGATTGCGGCGAGGGCGGTGTCTGGGTGTTTGACGGCAAGGCTTTCCAACTGCGCGAGTTGCATCAGATGCCGCGCTGCAATGGGGTGGGTTACGGCGATTGGCCTACGTTGTGGACGACAGTGCCAGCACCCTAGCCAGCGTGGCGGCTTGGCCTCTACACTGGGCAGCCACTTGTTTTTCCAAGGAAGAAACGCAATGCGCACACCTGAATCCCCTATCGTGATCCAGCGCTTCACCGAGGCCCACCTTGAAGGCGTCGCTGCGCTCTACAACGAACCGGCTGTGTGCCGTCAGGTGCTGCAAATGCCTTTTCAGTCGGTGCAGGCGTGGCGTAACAAGCTGGCGCTGGATAACGAGCGGCGGCTACAGCTGGTGGCGATGCATGCAGGGGAGGTGATCGGCCAGCTTGGCCTGGAGCAAACCCTGCGGGTGCGCCGCAGCCATGTCGGTTCGTTCGGCATGGGCGTCGCCACGGCCTGGCAAGGCAAGGGCGTCGGCTCCAGGCTGTTGACGGCCGCGCTGGACGTGGCCGACAACTGGATGAATTTGCGCCGCGTCGAACTGACGGTGTACGCCGACAACGAAGCCGCGCATAACCTCTACCGCAAGTTCGGCTTCGAGGTCGAAGGCCGGATGCGCGATTACGCCCTGCGTGACGGCGTCTTCGTTGACACCCTGAGCATGGCGCGCCTGCGCCAGACGGCTTAACCCCCCAGAGCAAACGCCACTGCAGCCTGCGCATGCAGCTCGGTGGTGTCCAGCAATGGCAGGTTGCTGTGCTGCGGTTTGATCAGCAGGCCGATTTCCGTGCACCCAAGAATGATTGCCTGGGCGCCCCGTGCGGCCAGCGACTCGATTACCCGCTGATAGACCTGGCGCGAGGCAGCGCTGAGCACGCCGACACACAACTCCTCATAGATGATTCGGTGCACGGCCTGGCGCTCGTCAGCGTCGGGCACCAACACGGTCAAGCCTTGGGCGGTCAGGCGTGCGGTGAGAAAGTCCTGCTCCATGGTGAATGCCGTGCCCAGCAAACCGACTGTCAGCGTACCGGCTTCTACCGCAGCGGCACCGGCGGCATCGGCAATATGCAGAAACGGAATCGACACGGCCGCCTCGATACGCGCTGCAACCCGATGCATGGTGTTGGTACACAGCACCACGCAATCCGCACCGCCAGCCTGCAAGCGGCGCGCCGCATCCTCGAGGATCAGCGCGGCGTCATCCCAACGGCCGGTATGCTGGGCCTGTTCGACCGGGCCGAAATCCACGCTGTACATCAACAGTTGCGCCGAGCGCAGCGGGCCCAGCTGGTCACGCACGCGCTGGTTGATGATGCGGTAATACTCGGCGCTGGACTCCCAGCTCATGCCGCCGATAAGGCCGATGGTGCGCATGCGATGCTCCTGACAGGGGATGTCGCCTCACCATACCCATCGGCTGCGCAATAGTCATACGCAGTTGCCGGTCAAATGACCGGTGCAGTTAAGCCGCACGCTGAACCGCCGCATCTGCCATGATCAGCGTTCGCAACCTGGCCCACCCAAGGAAATCCGCAATGGACGATGTACAGCAATTGGGCGAGATGCTTCGTCATTACGCCGACAGCGAAGCGCACAAAAAACAGCAGTTCGACGTGCAGTCCGCACGCTGGGCGCAAAAGCTCGGCGAGCTGTTCGGGCAGATCGAGCAGTGGCTGGAACCCGTCAAGACCACTGGGCTGCTGGAAGTCCACCGTGAGGCCTATGTCGCCAGCGGCCCGAGCCTGCCGGTTGAGACGTCGACCTTCAAAACCGAAAAACTGACGGTGCACATCACCGGCAAGACGGTGGAGTTCGTGCCGGACGTGATGGGGGCGGGCGGCTCGATTGCCGTGTCGGTGATGGGCTTGACCGCCGCACGGCACGGCAGCGTATCACTGGTGCTGCCGGCTGATAAAAACGATTGGCTATGGAAAAAAACCAACGGCCTGAAGGACCCGGACACGTTTGCCTTCGACGCAAATTTTTTGGCGTCGCAGTTGCAGAGCCTGATCCCGCGCGATCGCGTTTGAGCGGGCTCGCCCGGCGCCGGGTGCCCCGGCGCAATCCTGAGCTGGGCGCAGCACGCACTCAGGGCTAGAACGCATTTCTTGCCGGGCGGTTGTAATAGCTGAGCAGCGCGTCGTAGCGGCGAGTCACGAGGTAGTAATCGTCACTCAGCTGTTGCGGCGGGGCGTGGTCCAGCCAGTCTTGAAGCAGATTGTGCAGTGCGATGAGGTAGGCATCGGCGGGCTGCCTGATGACGTACCAAAGGTGCAGGGCTTCATCATTAAGGTTTTTATTCGGGATGTGGTCCACGAAGGTTGCGCTGTTTTCGTTGGCGCGCTGCACCGCCGCCGTCAGCTTCGCCAGCGCCTGGGGCGTCAGGCTGGCAGTGCGCACGCCGTCGTCGATCTGATCCACCGCCGCGCGTGCGCTGATCATGTAATTGAGCAGGTGCCAGTGCAGGTCCTGGCCCAGACGCGCTTCCAGCACAGCCCGTTGCTCAACGCGCAGACGCTGATCTTGCACCGCCAGGGCGCGGCGCAGCTGGCTGGACACCGTCGCGTAGGCTTCGCCATTTCTGCTGAGTTCGTCTTCAATGCGTTGCTGCAAGACGTCGCCGAACAGCCGCCGCTGGTTCGAGGTGCCCAGCGTTGAGGAGATTTTCTGCAGGCTCGCGAGGTACTCAGCGGTCATCCCGATCAAGGGGCTGGCGGGGTGCTGATGCGCCAGCTTGGTGGTGAGGGTGGGGGCGCACACGTCGTTCTGGATCACCCGCGCCTGCGGCTCGCTGTTGTCGCCGAACTCTTCGCGTGACCTGGCGTAGCGACCTGCTGGCAAAGAGGTTCGCGCTTGAGGCGCTGACTCGGCCATTGGCGGGTGTACTAAACGCTGGTAGGCCAGCCGCGTGTCTCGGTCAACGCGGTTCATGCAGTCGATGATCGGCGTTAGCGCACTGGCGGCCGCGGTTTGCGGGCCGTCGAGCCTATCCAGCCACAACTCGAGCACCTGGGTGTGTTTGCCCGCGCCGGCCAGGCCGACCAGCATCAGCATAAACACGAGGCCAATGGGGAGTAACAGGGCTGGGTTCATTGCTCGGCCTCCTGGCCATACCATTGCGCGTGTGTGGCCGGGGCCTGACAGTCTTCAGCGGTTTGCGGCATGCGGCTGCACACGCGTTCGGTCCATTGCTGCAGACCTTGGTGGCGACCGACCTGATGGCGGCTGTCGAGGTATTTAAACCCGGCAAACACCAGGGCGAAGGCGAGGGCGCCCAGGCCGATGGCGCCCAAGGCCCGGCGCGGAAAATGGGCGGCCCACTCCTTCACGCTCATGCCTGCCCGGCGCTTGCCCGCGCCGACGGCAGCCAGGACCGCCACCAGTGTCAGGCCGGCGACGGGCCCGAACTGAGCGCTGATGGCAATGCCCATGGCCGCACCCGGGATCAGGTCGCGTACCGGCAACAACGGCAGGCGGGTGGGGCTCATCCAGCGCGGCAGTGTTGCACCGAGACGTTCATCCAGCACGCGCAGCCAATGCGCCAACGGGCGCCACACCTGCCAGGCCAGTGCGCCAACGGCCATGTAGGCCATCGACCAGGCCAACGCGTCCCCCGCAGTGTCCACTAACGCGCCCGCTTGCCAAGGCGACTGGAACAGCGCTCCGACAAGGCAGCCCAGCACAATCGCGAGCAGCAGCGGCAAGGTGTCGAAAGCAGTTTCCCAATCCTGCCAGAAATACGGCGTGCCGCCTGGCATCGCCTGTGCTATGTCGGGATGGTCGGCTTTAAGGGTCGCGGCCAAGGTTCGGCACGCCTCCCAGTCTTGTTCACTCAGGCGCTGGGCGAATGCACGCCGCTGGCCCAGAGACATCGGCGCCAGCAATAAGCGCGCGGCGCGTTGCTGTGGGGTATTGGGCGCTGTGGCTGCCAACGCGTACTGGTGGGCCATGAATACCGGGCCTTGCTGGCGCCGTATCAAGTGTTGCCATTCGTCTGCGGGGCATGCGTGGTCGCTGCCCTGCCATCCCTGGCCGGTGCGCACGGCCTCAAACACGGCGGGGGACCAGAACTGGCTTTCGGTCAACAGCGTCGCCAGCATGCGGTGAACCCACTGGGCATGCGCCGGTTGCTGGAGCCAGGGCTGATCAACGCGCGCGGCATAAGCTGCGAGAAAAGCCGCTTCGTCACGCTCGGCCATGGCCAAGCTCAGCGTGTGTTGGAAGGCTTGCCTGCGCTGTTCGGCCAAGGCTTCGATCAGCGCTTGCGGCAACTCCAGGCGTTGCCAGGCGCTAAGCCACTGGAAAGTGTCAAACGCCCAACGCCGATCCTCTTCGTTGAGCTCCTCGTCCCAGAGGCAGCGTTTAAGCAGCCCCACTTCAAATTCCAGCCCGGCACCCGCGGCCATCGCCAGCGTGTAGTGCTCCTGCAAGGTCTGGGCAGCCAAGGCCGTCGGCACCGTGGCCACTGCCAGCTCAGCGCCGTCGTCTTCCTGCGCCCATTGTTGCCAATTCAAGGCGTGTTCGTACGCTTCACGCAGGCGTTGAAAACCTTCCGGATCATCATCCGGTCGGGTTTTCTTCAGCAAGGTGGCGTATTGGCGTTTGATCGTGCGGCTATCGGCATTCGGGGATAGGCCGAGGAGATCCCAGCAAGTCATGTGCGGTAAAACTCCATAAATAACGCGCGCACCTTACCCGGTTTAGTGTCCGCTGAACCAGTGGGAGTGAGGGAGGGCGCGGTCTTGCTGGCGTACTTGGCGCACCCGCTTCGACGATCCGCAGGGTGCGTGCCCGGTCGCAAACCGGTGGCGAACGGGCACGCGGCTGTTAGCCGAGGATTATTTGAGCGGCGTCAGCGGTGGCAACTTCCATTGGCCGTTACTTGCTTCAGGCTTGGGCAAGTAGATGCGCAGTACTGCGTAGAACGGGCCGGGCGGTGCCGGCAGCCAGTTGCTCTGTTCGGCCTTCGGTGGCTCGTGGTGCTGCAATGCCAGGGTCAGGCCGCCGTCGGCATCCAGTTTGAGGTTGGGCAACATCCGCGAATTGATCAGGTAGCGCTTCTTGAGGTTGGGCGCCAGCAGCTTGGTCTTGGCGTCGTACATGGTCAGCGACCAGAACGCTTCAGCGGGCGGCAGTTGATCCTTGTCAAAGTGCACGGTGTAGCTGTGCCGTGCGCCGTTGGCCGGTTTACCCTCGCTGTCGACGAAGTAGTTCAGGTAAATGGCCTCATCGGGGGAGTTGCCGAAAATTCCCAGGTCCGCCCCGGCGTAGCGGTACAGGTAGTTGTTTTTCAGGCGGTCGCGGCTGCCGAACAGGTCGCCGCTGGCCACTTGGTGGGTGTCGATTTTGTCTTTCTTGAACGCGGCGAATTCGGCTCGGCCGTCGGCAATCCCGTCTTCCAGGGCTTTGCGCTGCTCTGCGGTCAAGTCCTTGACCTTGAACGGCGCGCCCGGGGCGATGCCGATCTTGGCAAAGCGCGCCAGCAGGTCCTTTTCGCTGTCCTGAGGGGCGGCGAAGGCCAACATGAAGTTCAGGTAACGAAACAGCTGCGGGCCTTCGGTCATGGTGGCCATCGGCTTGGGCCAGTCAATTTTCGGCACCGCGGCCGGCGCAGGCTGTTTTACGTAGCTGCTCAGGGGCTGCACTTTGTAGCCGTTCTGGATCTGCTTGACCTTGTTCAGGTCCTTTTCATCAAACAGCTGCGTGCGGTACAGGGCGTAGGCGATATTGCTTTCGCTGTACACCACGCGGTCAACGTCAACCGGCTGCTGACCTTTCCAGTCCGGGCCGGCGATCATGTAGTGGCCGCCGTTGTTGCCGGTGCTGCGGGTGCCCAGGTAAGCGATGTTCTGCGTGTAGAGGTCGATCAGCTGCACCGAGTAGTAACGGTTGTCTTCGATCTTGGGCAGGGTCAACACCAACGGCTCTTTGCGCAGGTCCATCCATACGAAGGAGTAGGGCGTGTCCGAATTCGGTGTGGCGAACGCAGTGTCCTTGGGGGTGAACACCTGCGCGGTATTGCCGATATGGTTGAACGGCGCCTTGAAGTTGGGCCCGCCTTTATCGACGGCCTGGGTGTAGAGCGTCTTGTACATCGCCACGACCGGGTAGCCATACAGGTAGGCTTCCTTGGCAATCGCCCGTGCTTCGGCGGGGGTTGCCGTGAAGTCAGCCCAGGCACCGGTGCTCATGAATATCGAGAGGCTCGCCAACAGCAGGCGCGTCGGTTTTCCAATCATGTTGTTGCGTCCTTCCAGAGTTCTTTTGACTGACGGGAGTTGAAGGCGACGAGTTTCCAGTTTTATTTCGCGAACGTCACGTTAATCCCTGCAAACCAGGCCAACTGAGGTAAATCATCGCCTTGGCGCGCCCCTGTCTGTTGCGGTTTGACGCAGGTGTTGACGATGACGCGCTTGGGCATTCACGGATGATATCGATTCAAGCTAGCAGCAAATCCCTGACGCGCGAGCGGCTCAGTCAAATGAGCGCGCAGCGCCATTGGGAATGGCGAAATACGCTGAGGTCGGGAATGCCCCCGTATCCGGCGGCCTGCGGCAAATGAGGGACTATGCGTGGGGCAGCATGGATTTGACTTTGTCGCGCAATTGATCGATCGAGAAGGGTTTGCCAATTACTTGCATGCCGGCCGGCACGTCGATGCTTTCGGCATAGCCGCTGGCAAACAGGATTGGCAGGGCAGGGCGTAGCTCACGCACCTTGGCGGCCAGTTCTTTACCGTCCATATCAGGCAGGCCAACATCGGTCATCATCAGGTCGATCACCTGTGAGGTGTTTTCGACCACTTTCAAAGCTTCTTCAGCGTCCGCCGCTTCTATCACTGTGAACTCCAATTCTTCGAGTACATCGACGATCAGCATGCGCACGATGGCGTCGTCTTCGACTACAAGGAGGGTGGAGGGGGTGGCGGACATAATCAAAATTCCCGAAAAAATGAAGTGGGCAGGTCTTTAGCGGTTGAAAGACCATTCTCTAATGAGTCGCGTCAATCTCGGCAAGTTCCGTTGGCGCAGGCATTGTGAAGGGAATGGGCGCAAATGTCGCGTGCAAGTCCGCGGCAAGGGGGATGACGCGCTGCGTGAATGGCACCGTCCAAAAGTGCCATTCACGCCAGTGAGTCACCTGTGGATCAGAGCGCGGTATTGAACAGTGCGTACGGGTTGTTGTAAGGAACCGTCGCCAGAAAGTCTAAGTCATTGAAGGTGCTGACGTCGTACTCCGGAATGCCGTGGTTAATGGCAACCGGTTTAAGCGTGCCGGCGCTCCAGCCGCTATTCAAGGTAGCGTCCAGCCCCCGGCGCATTGAAGCTTCGTCCGGGAACTTCGCCAGGCCGAAGTTGGGATCAAAGAAAAACCATTCTTTCTGGTTGTTATTGACAATGACGCCCGCCAGAAGCCCGTGATTTTGGGTGCTGATCTTGAGGGTGGTTGATGTGGTTCTATTACTGAGGTCAGTAATAATGTCGGTGTACGCTTGCCGGGAAACCGGATTGGTGCCGTGAAAGTTCACGCGAAGCGCTTGGTGCATGCTGTTCAGTTGTCGGCGGAAGCCAGTAATGGTGGGGTCGATGGAATTTAAGCTGGCTTTGAAGAAGTTATCGATCAGTACACGCTCTTTACCATGCTGAATAGCCAACGCCATGGTGTTAGCCAACGCAGCACATTCTCCTGATGAAGTAATGTCGTTTGAAGCCAGGTAGAAGGTTTGCGGCATGCCGATCGCTTTACCGCCTGCCTTTGCAATTTCTTCGCTAAACATCCTGGAGTACTCAAGACTGTTTTTGGTCTGGAGATTTTCTATCAGTTTGGCCAGTGCCCCTGTCTCTTCGGGGGTTCGGCGGGGGAGGATGGCCAGCTCTTTAAGTTCAAGCACGTTCATGGTGGGGTAGTAGCCGTCTATGGTTTGGCCCCTTGGGTTAGCGTAGCCACGGTTGTAACCAGCGATATCCTTGAGCTTGACGTCATCTATGGCCTTCTTAAACACTTCGCCAAGATTAGGGGTCCGGGGGGTTGGCGCCACCCACGTGGACAACCAGTTAATGAAGTTGTGGTTTATCTCACCATTCCCAGCAACAGTGACAGGTTTGAAGTCGAGCAGCGGTTGCCCAAAGGGTTTCTGGCTGAGGGGGTCAAGGGCATACCATTTATTGTTCTGTAGGGTCGCGCCCACGTCCACTCGTTGCTCCAAAAACTTGTAGGTGCCCGTTGCTGTTATGCCCTGACTTTTACTCGCGGCTTTAAGCAGGTCATAGCTACCGGTAGCCCCTTTGAGTTTGTTAACGGCTTCAAGACTTTTGTTCAGTGCGTAGCGCCCGCCTTTGAGCAGCAGTTTGCCCCCCTGCGCCGCCATTTCATTCAAGCCACTGAGAGGGTTAAGTAGGGAAATGGCTTCGGCGCCGATGACGCGGGTGCCGCTCAGTACCTTGGAGCCAATGGAGAGCGCTGAGCGGCCGATTTTGATCAGCTTGCCTGCGACTGCAGCGCCGGCAGTGAGAAAGCCGAATATATCCATGGTGAGGTCTTGGGCTGCTTCACCGTAGTTGCCGCTATTGAAATTGACAATGGCTGATCTGAACGGGATCAGATTCAACAAAAAATCGTCAAGTGGTTTGGGGCCGCCTTGTAACGCATCCAGGGTGGTTTGCCCGCGGGCGTCTTCTTTTATGCTGGGGTCATCAAGTTCGAGGTGATCGACAAATGCGCTGGCAATCAAGTTGGATCGAATGCTGTTAAAGCTATCCATAGGTAACGCCAGCACGCCACGTTCTGTACCCAAGTCATGCACGTGATGGTTGAACGTGATTTCCTTGGTCTCATGCACCTGGTTGGCTACTCTCGACACCTTGGTTTGTGCCCGGCTCAGATTGATCTGTTTGATCGTGCTTTCATTTAAATTGATTTCGTAGGCTTGAGACTGACCATTCAGTTCGGTTCGGAATAGCAGCCCTGGTTCTTTTTGGTGCTCCGTGTTATTCGGTAAAAAGCCCATGCCCAGCCGATGTGAACTCTCTTCAAAGACAGTGACTTTTCCAAACTCAAAGTTTTGTCTGTCTTCGAGTGGAAGCTGCGCGATCATATGCCTGACCGTTGCGTTAGTGCCGGTCTTTTTATCCCAGATCGCTTGGGTGAACTGCTGATCGAAGGCTTTCTGTACACCCACTATCGGGGCTGCATTGAGCTGCTCCAATGGGATGCTGGGGTCGTCTGACCTCCAAGGACGCGGATTCGGCATGTCCATCATGGCGATATCCAACATCGAATGTCGGCCGACCAACCCGGTTTGGTCCTCGGTGCCGCGATAGCTATCAGTGCCCAATACTTTCTTTTCAAATACCGGGCCCAGATCCCCAAAGCGTTCCTTTAATGCAGCCAGGGCAATTTCTTTTCGCGTCGGTATTGCTCCGTAGAGCATTTTGGAAGCCGAGAGCCGCTCTTCCAGTTGTTGGTTGAAGCTGTTTTTTATGCTGTCGAGTTGTGCGGGCGTATAGGTGTCGTCAGCATTTTTTGCAATGACGCCGTTGGCGACAGCCCAATCAACCAGCGCGGTACTTTGGGCGTATTCGGTAGCGGGTGATCGGCCTTTGGAGGCGTTGTACTCCAGCATGACCTCGGCGTACGTCATGTGCCTCACGGCGCCAGGTCGCTCGGCTTCTATAGTTGCCGCTGCAATCGACAGGAAAGCCCACGCCTGGCTGCCGACGGTCAGATTGCCGGGAATATCTTTAATCAGAAACTGCGGGGCCGTATGGCCTAACAACAGGTGAGTGGCGAGCTTGGCGGTATCTACCGTGGCTTTTTGGGTGGCGACAAGATGCTGGCCAAGGCTTTCAATGACCGAGGAGGGTGAATGACCCCAATGCTGCGGGTCCGCCAGGTCAAATTCGCCCACTACGTTGCGTTCATGCGAAAGATAGGACTTTGGATCCATTCCAAGGTTGAGCGCGGTCAATAGATAGTCGTAGATACTGCTGTCCGAGGAAGCGCCGTTCATCTGCGTTTGCAGGGTTTTACCCAACGCTTGGGCCCTGGGGGTGTCGAGCAGTTTTTGCAGGGCCTTTTCTGGGTCCTGCAGGTCGCTTGCCGTCAATGCACTGCCTCTGATCAAGTAACCGAGCGTCGCCTGGCTGTCAGGTGACAATGCCCCGCCTGGCGCACCGGGCTCGGCGCTGTAGAGGAAATCCAACATTTTTTGTTGATCGGCTTGCGACATCGGGATTGGCCAGGAAAGTGCGCCACCCAGATTGCCCAGAGGGCTCAATTGCGACTGCTGCTCCAACGTGGTCGCCAACGCAGTGAGCTCTTCCATGGTGCGCGGAAGTGCCAGGCCGAGGTCGTTCAGCGCTACTGCCAATGTGGGCGCCGGGCCTTGCGCCATGGCGTATGTTGAACCGACGAAAGGGACTAACCGTTCATTGTTCAAACTGTATGCGATCTGGGCAGCGGTAGCAGGCTGACCATCACCCTGGGTGGCTGCGTACCGGAGCTTGACGGCCAAGTCGTAAAGATCTGCCTTGTCTGCTATGAGGTGTTTTACCGTTTTGGTCAGCACCGCCGTGCCTGTGGCGCTACCGTCCTGGGGCTTGGCGGCATAGAACGTTTCAGCACTTAACCGTTGATCTGCAATTGCCAGCACAGAGCGGGTCGCGGCAGGTCGCAACGGGTCGCCTGCCGAGATAGGGCGCAAGCGCTTGGTGGCGATCAATATCTGGATTTCGCGTTCTACCTGAACCTCGTCACCGTCGATGCGCGGTTGGCCATAAAAATCGCCCACAACCGCCAGAGGCACCTTCAGGACGCCATTCTCGAACGACAGGTGCAACGGGGTGTCCGGCGTGGGCGTGATGACGCGCGCCGCTGCCAGTATTGGCTCGGCGATAGCCTTCCAGCCTGGGGTATCGCTCAGGGTAAATCTTCTGGCTACGCCATCAACCGTGGCATGCAACACGCCGGTGCTGGCAACGATGCTGACGGTGGCAGGATCGATGTGCTGCTGGCGCATCCACTCCTGTACAACCGGACGTTCAAGCTGGGCGTGATAGAGGGTTAACCACTGACCCAGCAGCGTGTTTTTTGGCACCTCGATCTTTTCATCGACGCCTTTCAACTTGTTCTGCAGGGCAGCGATATATTCGGCGAGCAACGTTACGTCATCGTTGGCGGCGCCGGTCGCGGCGTTCAGTGCAGCCGGTGTAGGCGCTTTGGCCATCGGCGCCAACTGTAGCCTGAAGGTTTGCTGTACTGCATTCGTGTTGGTCATCTGGTTTACCTTGCTGGGTTAAAAAGACGCCTTCCCAAAAGATCTTCCGTGTTCCCGAGGCGCACACCTGAGTGCTGAAACGAGGAAATTTCGTTCCAGCACGGCGCCACGTACCTGTATTTATTTGTGTAAATGAATTGATGAATTCGGACAGAATCCTTTGGAAATTCACGTTTAGAGCGTAGGAAGTCACCTCAAATCAATGCAGAAACATAGCCTTGGCCGTCGATATTCGGGCAAACTCCCAGCTTTTCCATACCTGGCCAAGGCATGCCCATGACTCCCGCGTCGTCTGTCGATGAAAAGAGCTTTCGTAAACTCCTGAGCCGTAACGTGGCCCTCCCTTTGGGTGTGGGCGTGCTCAGCGCGGCGTTTTTCGTCGTGCTGATCACTTACCTGTTGTCGGTGATCCAGTGGGTAGAGCACACCGACCGGGTCATCAATAACCTCAATGAGTCTTCGAAGCTGACGGTGGACCTGGAAACCGGGCTGCGCGGCTTCCTGATCACCGGCGACGAGCATTTCCTGGACCCGTATGAAGTGGCAAAGCCGCGCATCATTGGCGATTTGCACAATTTGCAGGAGCTGGTAGCGGATAACCCGCAACAGGTGGACCGCCTCAAGCGTCTTGAGGCCATGCAGGCCGAATGGAACAAATACGCCCAATCGATGATTGACCTGCAGCGCCAGAGCGGTGACTACCGCGCAGCGGTCAAGGCCGGCCGGGGCAAGAGCCTGACCGACGCGATTCGCCAGGAATACGCGGACGCGGTGGGCATGGAGCAGCAGTTCCGTGTGACCCGTAACCAGGACGTTACCCGTACGACGGTGGTCAGCGTTACGTTGTACCTGGTCTTTGTGCTCGGTCTGAGCGGCTTTCTTGCCTATGTGGGTCGCAAGCATTTAATCGCTCTATCAGACAGTTACAGCGCAAACCTCGCGTCGCAACAGAAGATTGCGCGTCGCCTGGAACAGCAAGCCTGGCTGCGTAACGGCCAGACCGAATTGGCCGAACAAGTGCTGGGGCAACTCAGCCTGAACATGCTGGGCCGTAACATCCTGCAGTTCTTTGCCCAGTACATGGGCTCGGCGGTCGCTGCGCTGTATGTGCGTGAAGAACACGGCGGTCTCAGGCGTGTGGCCACGTATGGTTTCTCCCGCGAACAGGAGCAACGCGAGCAGGCGATCTACAGTGACGAAGGCATTGTCGGCCAGGCGGCCCAGCTCGATCGCCTGATTCGCCTGGACGATGTACCGGTGGACTACTTCAAGGTCAGCTCCGGCTTGGGCGAAGGCGCTACCCGCAGCGTACTGGTGATGCCGACCAGCGACGACGACCGTGTCAACGGCGTGATCGAACTGGGTTTCCTGCGCCCACTGGACGAGCGTGACGTCGAACTGGTGGAGCTGATTGCCGGCAATATCGGCACCTCCATCGAAGCTGCGCGCTATCGCCAGCGCCTGCAGGAAGTGCTGGCCGAAACCCAGCAGCTCAACGAAGAGCTGCAAGTGCAGCAAGAAGAGCTCAAGACCGCCAACGAAGAACTCGAAGAACAGTCGCGCATCCTCAAGGAATCCCAGGCTCACCTGGAAACCCAGCAGGCCGAACTTGAGCAGACCAACGAACAGTTGGCCGAGCAGACCCAGACCCTGGCCGAGCAGCGCGACGCCATGGACCGCAAGAACGTCGAGCTCAACCAGGCCCAGCTTCAACTCGAAGACCGCGCCGACGAACTGCAGCGCTCCAGCAAGTACAAGTCAGAGTTCCTGGCCAACATGTCCCACGAGCTGCGCACGCCGCTGAACAGCTCATTGATCCTGGCCAAGCTGCTGGCGGAAAACCCTCAGGACAACCTCAGCGCCGAGCAGGTCAAGTTTGCCGAGTCGATCTATTCGGCAGGCAATGACTTGCTCAACCTGATCAACGACATTCTGGATATTTCCAAGGTGGAAGCCGGCAAACTCGAAGTGCGCCCGGAAAACTCCAGCGTTGTGCGCCTGGTGGACGGCCTGCGTGGCATGTTCGAGCCGCTGGCCGCCGATCGCAAGCTGGGTTTCCAGGTGGAGGTTCAGGCCGATGCGCCGACGCTGATGTTTACCGACCGCCAGCGTTTGGAGCAGATCCTCAAGAACCTGCTGTCCAACGCGGTCAAGTTCACCGAGCAGGGCGAAGTCAGCCTGTCGGTGTCCAGGGCGCCGGGCGAGGGCATTGCCTTTACGGTGCGCGACTCCGGCATCGGCATTGCCCCGGACCAGCAGGAAAGCATTTTCGAAGCGTTCCGCCAGGCCGATGGCACCACCAACCGTCGTTACGGCGGCACCGGGCTGGGCTTGTCGATCTCTCGTGACCTGGCGACATTGCTCGGCGGTTATATCAGCGTGAGCAGTGAGCCGGGCAAAGGCAGTGTGTTCACGCTGGTATTGCCAGAGCAGTACGTCGAACGCGAGGAGGGCGCCGCACCTGTCGAGCAGCCGCGCCAAGCCGTAACGGCCCCTGCGCCCAAGCCCGTGGCGGTCTCACCCCTGCCGGTGGCCGACGTTCAACAGATCCCGCGGTTTGCCGATGACCGTGACAAAGCGCCGTTCACCACCCGATGCATTCTGGTGGTGGAAGACGAACCGAATTTCGCGCGCATCCTGTTCGACCTGGCCCATGAGCTGGGCTACAACTGCCTGGTGGCGCACGGTGCGGACGAAGGCTACAGCCTGGCCGAAGAGTTCATTCCCGACGCGATCCTGCTCGACATGCGCCTGCCCGACCATTCCGGGCTGACCGTGCTGCAACGTCTGAAAGAACACGCCAGCACCCGCCACATCCCGGTGCACGTGATATCCGTCGAAGACCGCGTCGAAGCCGCCATGCACATGGGCGCAATCGGTTATGCCGTCAAGCCCACCACCCGCGAGGAGCTCAAGGATGTGTTTGCGCGCCTGGAGGCCAAGCTGACACAAAAGGTCAAGCGCGTGCTGCTGGTGGAAGACGATGACTTGCAGCGTGACAGCATTGCCCGCCTGATCGGCGATGATGACATTGAGATCACCGACGTCGGCTACGCCCAGGCCGCCCTGGACCTGCTGCGCACCCATGTCTACGACTGCATGATCATCGACCTCAAGCTGCCGGACATGCTCGGCAACGAGCTGCTCAAGCGCATGGCTACCGAGGATATCTGCTCGTTCCCGCCGGTGATTGTCTACACCGGGCGCAACCTGACCCGTGATGAAGAAGCCGAGCTGCGCAAGTATTCGCGCTCGATCATCATCAAGGGCGCGCGCTCACCCGAGCGCCTATTGGATGAAGTGACACTCTTTCTGCACAAAGTCGAATCCCAGCTGTCCCATGATCGCCAGAAGATGCTCAAGACCGCCCGCAGCCGCGACAAGGTCTTCGAGGGCCGCAAGATCCTGTTGGTGGACGACGATGTGCGTAATATCTTCGCCCTGACCAGCGCCCTGGAGCACAAAGGTGCGCTGGTGGTGATCGGGCGTAATGGCCGTGAAGCCATCGACAAACTCAATGAAGTTGACGACATCGACCTGGTGCTGATGGACGTGATGATGCCGGAGATGGACGGTTACGAGGCAACTGCCTTGATTCGCCAGGATCCGCGCTGGAAAAAGCTGCCGATCATTGCGGTGACGGCCAAGGCCATGAAGGACGATCAGGAACGCTGCCTCGCGGCGGGCTCCAACGATTACCTGGCCAAGCCGATTGACCTGGACCGCCTGTTCTCGCTGATTCGCGTCTGGCTACCGAAGATGGAACGTATTTAAGTGGAGCAACGTTTTTTGGATAAAAGCAGCGATATTGAGCTGCGCCTGTTGATTGAGGCGATTTACCTCAAGTACAGCTACGACTTTCGCGACTATTCCGGTGCGTCGGTCAAACGACGCGTGGCCCATGCCTTGCGCCAGTTCGATTGCGCCACGATCTCGGCGTTGCAGGAGCGCGTGCTGCACGACCCGTCCGCGTTCATGCAGTTGCTGCAGTTCCTGACGATCCCGGTGAGCGAGATGTTTCGCGACCCGTCGCACTTCCTGGCGATCCGTCGGGAAGTGGTGCCGCTGCTCAAAACCTACCCGTCGATCAAGGTCTGGATTGCCGGCTGCAGCACGGGCGAGGAGGTGTACTCCATGGCGATCCTGCTACGCGAGGAAGGGTTGCTGGAGCGTACGATCATTTACGCCACGGACATCAACCCGGCGTCGCTGGACAAAGCCAAGCAAGGTATTTTTTCCCTGGAGAACGTACGCGCCTACACCGCCAATTATCAGCAGGCCGGCGGACAGCGTTCATTCGCCGACTACTACACCGCGGCCTACGATTACGCGATCTTCGACAAGTCCCTGCGCGAGAATGTGACCTTCGCCGACCACAGCCTGGCGACCGATAGTGTATTCTCAGAAACTCAGTTAATTTCGTGCCGTAACGTACTGATTTATTTCAATAAAAAATTGCAAGACCGAGCGTTTGAATTGTTCCACGAGTCGCTGTGTCATCGCGGCTTCCTGGTGCTGGGCAGCAAGGAAACCCTGGATTTTTCCGCCTACAGCAAACAGTTCGAACCCTTGGTCAAGCAGGAACGGATCTACCGCAAATCATGAACGACGTTGCAGCCAACCCGATTGTCGGGATTGAAGCCATCGTCGTCGGCGCTTCTGCTGGCGGCGTCGAGGCGTTGCTGACTATTTTTGGTGCATTGCCCCAGGGCTTTGGCTTGCCAATCATCGCGGTGCTGCACCTGCCGGACGAACGCCGCAGCCAGTTGGCCGAGGTCTTTGCCCGGCGCCTGCGAATCCCGGTGCGTGAAGCGCGTGACAAGGAAGTGATCGAGGCGGGCACCCTGTATTTCGCCGGGCCCGGTTATCACCTCTCGGTGGAGCATGACCGCAGCCTGTCCCTGAGCCAGGAAGACCGCGTACACCATTCGCGGCCCTCCATTGACTATCTGTTTGCGTCAGCCGCCGATGCCTACGGCAAAAGTCTGCTGGCCATTTTGTTGACCGGCGCCAACCAGGACGGTGCCCGCGGGCTGGCGCACGTCAAGCGCTCAGGCGGGACCACCGTTGTACAAGACCCCAAGGATGCACGCATCGCCGTGATGCCGCTGGCGGCCCTGGCCCTGCAAACACCTGACTATATTCTGACTCTGAGCCAAATTGGCTCGTTGCTGGCTTTGCTGGAATCTTCCCCATGTTAAGTACTGTCCAGGCCAAACTGCTGATCGTCGACGATCTGCCGGAAAACCTGCTGGCCCTCGAAGCGCTGATCAAGCGCGAGGATCGCCAGGTCTACAAGGCATTGAGCGCCGACGAGGCCTTGTCACTGTTGCTGGAGCACGAGTTCGCCATGGCGATTCTCGACGTGCAGATGCCCGGCATGAATGGTTTCGAGCTGGCCGAACTGATGCGCGGCACCGAAAAGACCAAAAACATCCCGATTGTGTTCGTCAGCGCTGCCGGCCGTGAACTCAACTATGCCTTCAAGGGCTATGAAAGCGGCGCCGTCGACTTCCTGCACAAGCCGCTGGACATCCATGCGGTCAAGAGCAAGGTCAACGTGTTCGTCGACCTGTACCGCCAGAGCAAGGCGATGAAGCTGCAGGTCGAAGCGCTGGAGCGCAGCCGCCGCGAGCAGGAACTCTTGCTGACCCGCCTGCAGGCCACCCAGGCCGAGCTGGAGCAGGCAGTGCGCATGCGTGACGATTTCATGTCGATCGTCGCCCATGAGGTGCGTACGCCGCTCAACGGGCTGATCCTGGAGACTCAACTGCGCAAAATGCACCTGGCCCGGGACAACGCCGCCGCGTTCACCCTGGACAAAATGCACGCCATGGTCGATCGCGATGAGCGGCAGATCAAAAGCCTGATTCGGCTGATCGAGGACATGCTCGATGTGTCACGCATCCGCACCGGCAAGCTGTCGATTCGCCCGGCGCGGTTTGACCTGACCCAGTTGGTGCACAACCTGGTGGAAAACTTCGCGCCGCAAGTGGCCGCCGCCGAGTCGTCGATGCACCTGGAGGTCCAGGGGCCGGTAGAAGGCAACTGGGATGAGTTCCGCATCGAGCAGGTGATTTCCAACCTGCTGACCAATGCGCTGCGCTACGGGGCCAAAAGCCCGGTGGAAGTACGGGTGTATACCGAGCATAGTGAGGCAAGGGTTGAAGTGCGCGATCACGGGATCGGCATCAGCGCAGACAACCAGAAGCGAATTTTTCAGCAGTTCGAGCGCGTTTCCGCCAGCCATGTTGCGGCTGGCCTGGGCCTGGGGCTGTTTATTTCCGAGCAGATCGTGGCGGCCCACGGTGGCACCATCGAGGTAGAAAGCCAGATAGGCGAGGGCGCCTTGTTTCGGGTGTGCCTGCCCCTTGAGACGCCGGCGTGAAATCTATCGTCAGCTCGACGCAACCTCTGCGTGACCCGATGGTCGTAACTGCAGCAATTGACCGGACAAAGGCTTCCCATGAGTGAAGATGCACAAGATGTTGTTCTGATCGTCGAGGACGACGAATCGATTATGTTCGTGCTGGGTGAATACCTGGCCGGGCTGGGGTATCGAGTACTGAAGGCGATTGATGGGGAGCAAGCCTTCGAAATCCTCGCGACCAAGCCGCACCTGGACCTGATGGTCACGGACTACCGCCTGCCGGGCGGAATTTCCGGGGTACAGATTGCTGAACCGGCGATCAAGTTGCGACCGGAATTGAAGGTGATCTTTATCAGCGGTTATCCGCAGGAAATCCTCGACTGCAACAGCCCGATCACGCGCAACGCGCCGATCCTGGCCAAGCCGTTTGATCTGGATACGCTGCAGGAGCATATCCAGCGATTGTTGGCTTGAGTACGGTCTGTGCCAGGGACGCGTATCACCGTCCCTGGCAGCATTCACCGGCTTAGTCGCGCGCCCAGTCCAGAATTTCGTTGATCTTTGAGCGGTCGAAGACGCCCGCCCCCTCATCATCACGCAGCTTGAAATTGCCATCGGGATAGACTTCTACCCCGACGGAGCTGGCGTAGGTCACGGACACGTCTTTCTTTTGCAGGATCGATAACAACGGTTTGTTACCGTTGCTATCGACTTGGCCTATTACCCTGCCGACCATCAGCGATGAGCGTGTTGCGGTGCCGCCGACAAAAATCACCTTGCCGCCATTCTCCAATGCGCTGTCCAGCTGCTGGAGCAGGGCAAAGGCATTGTGCTCAGCCCCCACAGGCGCCTCCAGATTGCTGCCGTTCAAGTGCACCAAGGTGCGTTTGTGGTACACCCCGTTTTGCAGATCGGTCAGCACCACCAGTGCCGAGCAGTCACCGAGTCCATGGGTGCTGAGGATGCTTGTGGGGTCATCGAGGGTTTTCGCCTCGGCCACGAACACTTCAACATTTTGCACGCCGGGCTTACTGGCGCTGTTGGCTATGAGCGGTGGCTGCACAGCCGCATCAGCGACCGAAGGCTTCGCGCCCAGGGCGTCGTCGAACAGCGACTGAACATGTGCGTCGGCAATATGGTTGGTTTTCTTCCATGCGTCACTGTGAGTACTGACGTTGAACTCCAGCCTGGTGGGGTTGCCGCCCGCGGTTTTGTAGGGCAACGGCAGGTGTTTGTCGGTAAACAGCTTGCCCAGGCTCTTCTTCATGGCGGCAGCGCTCGTAAACTCGGCGAGGCCGTAGTTGGGGTCGTAATAAAAAAACCGCTTGGCGACGCCTTCGCCCTGCGTGCCGATCATCATGGCGTGGTCGGCGGTGCCGATCATCATGGTCTTGGGGCCGCTGGCGTCAGCAATGTCATCCATCAGTTGGGCGTAGCCCATTTTGCGAACGGGCGCACCGGCATGAAACTGCGTGGGTGTATCCAGTTGCTTTTGAATGTGCGTCAGGTTCGCCACGAACTGCCTGGACTCGGCGGCGGTGGGGTTGGCCGCTGCGCTGAATAAGTTGGCGGCGAAACGGGTGTGCTTGCCTTGCTCCATGGCCGTCGCCATGACGCGCGACATTGCTGCGCATTGGCCTTTGCTGAGCGGGGTGGTCTGGCTGAGATAGAACAGTTGGGGAACGGGCGTGAACGTGCCGCCGCCCCCGCTGATGTGCTGGTAAAACGCATTGACCCCGCTGAAGCTGTGCTGCACCGCTAAACGCTCGCGCTGGCGTACCAAGGCGCCGACCTCGGCCGGTGTGCGGCCTGGAGCGCGCGCCAGCGCCATCACTTCAGCGGATTTCATTCCGGCGCGATAGCCGCTGATCGTCAACGGGTCGACCTGGGTATAGCCATGGTTGAACTGCACACTGTTTGCACCGTGTTGGTGGTGTTCAACCCAGGCGGTCCAGGCGCTTTCACCGGCGGTCTGCTGAGCCTCGTGTAATTCGCCGCTGGCTCTGATCGAGGGGTGGAAGTCCTCCAGAGCCTTGCCATACGGCTGGCCACTTAGCGTGTCGAAGGCAAACCACTTGCCACGTTGAAGCACTGCCGGCCCTTCAGCGATGGCGTCGCCCAGCCTGAAGGTGCCCACTGCGCTGGCATCAAAATGTCGACTCGCCTTGATCAGGCTGTAACTCTCGGCGCTGCCGCGCAGCGTGTTGTAGGCATACAGACCGCCTTTTTGCACCCCACCCGCGGCACGGGAAATCAGGCTGCCCACGCCATCCAGCGGGTTGAGTGCGCTCAGCGCAGCACGCCCCACGATCTTCACGCCCTGGGCCAGCCTGGCCGCCGCGCTGGTACCTGCTTGCAGTGCCTTGGCGCCTTTGGCTGCGAAGCCTACGCCGACGACAAACCCGAAGGCGTCGAACGCCAAGTCAACGATGCCGTCGCCCACGGCGCCGGCTCGAAAGTTCTGGATTGCCGAGCGAAGGGGAATCAGGTTGAGCATGAATTCGCGGGCTCTTTTGTAGAATGGCTCCTCGGTATCAAACGTCGTCACACCCCGCGCCTCACTCTGCAGCGCCCGGATGTTCAGGTCTTCGACCAAGGCGTCGGCAATGTAGCGGGACCGTTCGCTGGCAAAGCTGTCGGGTGTGCCCGCTCGCGGTTTTTTTTCAGCAATGCGTGCTGAGTAACGGCCGGAAGGTTTAACCTCCAGCAGCATTTTCGCGTAGCGCCACTTATCCGCTTCATCAGTCTGGCGCCCGATCGGGTGGTCTTTGAGCTCTTCGCGCTGGCGGATGTTGCTGTCTCTTAAATTGACTTGATAAACAGTGACGACGCCGTCGAGCTCTGTTTTCAGCAGCAGGCTATCGGGTACCTTGGTTTCAACACGGTTCTGGTTGAAGGCGGTATGAGAGATGCTGTGCTCGGTCAGCAGGGTCACTTTCCCATACTCAATGGCTTTTCGATCTTCCAGGGGCAGTGTGGCGATCAGGTGTTTGATTTGCGTGCTCGTCGCCTGTTCTGCCGCGTGGAAGTACCGCTGAAGTTCAGTGTTAAACACAGCATTGATGTCGGAAAGTTTGTTTGCATGGCCCGCGAGCGTGCGTGTGTCGACGTCACCGGACGATGACGTCCATGCCGTTGCCTTGAGTCGCCCGTGCAGGTAAAGGTCCAGCACCGAGTACGGCCCGGGGAAGTCGCGGCTCTGATCAAATGGGGTGATGCATTTTTTCTCGAAGGGCAGGTCACCATACACACGCTTGAGTTCCTCCAGCGCCATCGCCCGGCGCTCGGGCATTGGGGTCGAGTAGGCTTTCGAGGCTTGGCCCAATGCTGAAATCCGCGCGCTGTAGGCGCCAAAGACGCGGTTCATCTGCTCGTCGGTGTAGTCATCCAGCGTGTTCAGCGGGAGCAAGCCTTGGGCAACCCCCCAATCTTTGAGCGCATCGCGCTGCGCCATGCCTTCTACCTGCCGGTCCTGGTCGGTGACAGGTGCCAGATCGGCTCGTTGCATGACCTGTGCGAAGGTCATATGCGCCGTTGAGCCGGGCGCCTGGCTCTCGAGGCGCGCTACCGCCGTGCTGAAGGTGACCCACGTGTGTGAGTCACACGTCACCTTGGCGGGAATGTCGTTGACCAAAAAAGCGGGGGCTTGGCGTGACAGCAACAGGTGGGCCGCAACGGGTGCCAATTCGGCGCTGACACGGCCCGAGGAAACCAAATGCGTCACCAGCCCCGCGACCACCCTTGAAGGATGCTGACCCCAATGTTGATGGCGGGCCCTATCAAAACCGGCAACGCCGGTTCTGGCTGGCGCCGAGGTGTTTGCGGCTTCATCCAGGGTCGCGCCAAGGGCTGCCAACGTCCAATCGTTAAGGCTCTGCGGGGTCGAGACGCCATTGAATTTTTCCTGCAGCGCCAGCCCCAGCGCCTGGGCCTCAGGCGTAGCGAGCAGGCGTTGAATAAACCGCCGCGGGTCGTGCAGTTCGGACGGCGCAAAACGCTGATTGCGCGTCAGGTAACCGAGTGCACCGGTGGCCTCGTGATAATTTTGCAGACCCTTGAGTCCCAGCGTGTTCTGACGCAGGGAATTTCTCAGGTTGTAACGATCGTCAGCACTCAATGGGGTTGGCCAGGACAAGGCTCCGCCGAAATTGCCGTCGGGAAGCTGCGAAAGGGCTGGCGTTGTCAGTAACCGTCCCAGATTTAACAGCTCGTCGCGGCTGCGGGGCCTGTCCCAGCCATTGTCACTGAGGTATTTGTCCAGGCTGACGGTAGGGTCCGCTTGCAACAGCCTGTGGGGCGAATCGGCCTGCAACGTGATGCGGGTGTTGCCCATTTTGTCGCGAATAAGTTGCTCAATCCGGCTTTGTACAAACGAGGGCGAGAGGTACAAGCTGTCGAGGGGATCTTTGGTGGTGCGGTCTAGCCACTGTTCGGACAAATCGTCGATCTGCTGAATGACCGCGATCAGTTTCAAGGCCACGTTGCTGTGATCATGAGCACTGGCCAGCTTGGCCCGTTCGTGTTGCAGCACCTCGGCAGCGCGGTCTGGCCGGGGGCGGGAAAGGCCGAAGCCTTTAGCGGCCTCTAGCTGCACTGCACGGGCTTCAGCGGATTCCCGCGTTTGCCCCGTGATGGCTTCGCCATAAAAGTCCGCGACCGCCCGGTAGGGTGCCGATGTGCGGCTGGAGGGGCTCAGAATATAACCAGCGCTTGAAGTCAGGGCTTTTGCCGCTTGCATGATGGGCGCCATCATCGAGGTCCAGAGGTGGCCATGCTCAAAGCCTGAAAAGGGTTTGCGCTGACCGCCGACGAAGGCGCTGATGAGGTTGTCTCGGGGATTGATCTCAATGGGCTTTGACAGATCGATCTGCTGATGCTTTGCCCAACTGACAAAGTACGGGCTCTTCATCAAATCGTGCAGGTGTGACCACCATTGGCCGAAGGCAGAGGCGGGCGCAATGGTGTCGATGTCGCCCAGTCGTCCGCTATTAGCCGCAGCGCGCAGCGTTTGTGCCAGATAACCGGCCAGCTCACTGTCGCCGTCGACTTGCGCACGCTCAGCCGCGTCCGGGCCCGCGGGGTTGCCGTCCCGATCCGCCAGGCGTGGCCGGCGTATTGTGGGGGGCTCAGGTGCAGCATTCAGCGGCCATTGATGCAGTGGAATAAGGTTGCGGGCAGCGATCATGATGGGACTCGTGAGGTAAGTTTCAGTTTAACGACGGGCACCTTTCATGCGTCGCGATTTGAAACTTCGTGTCCGATCCCTCAACGCCGGTTCCAGCCTGTCAGCCACCAGATATTGCGGTAACGTGCAGCAACTACCTCACGCCTGAATCATTTCCCGCACCTTCGCCGTCAACAAATCAAAGGTGAATGGCTTGGTGATCAACTGCATCCCAGGATCGAGGAAGCCGCCGCGCACCGCCGCGTGTTCGGCATAACCGGTGATGAACAGGACCTTGAGCTGAGGGCGAATCTGCCGACCAATTTCCGCCATTTGCCGGCCGTTCATACCCGGCAGGCCCACGTCGCTGATGAGCAAGTCGATACGCTGGTCGGATTCGATGATCGGCAGCGCCGTGTCCGCATCAGCGGCCTCGACGAAGGCATAGCCCAACTCGTTGAGCACGGCGCTGACCAACACGCGTACTGCCGGGTCATCCTCGACGATCAATACCGTTTCACCCGCATTGGCATAGGGCGCCAAAGCGGGATTGACGTGTTCTGGCGCCTGCAGTTCACCGACAAAACGCGGCAGGAACAGGCTCACCGTGGTGCCTTTGCCCACTTCGCTGTGGAGGGTGACGTGGCCATGGGACTGGCGGGCAAAGCCGTAGATCATCGATAAGCCGAGGCCGGTGCCCTGGCCAATCGGCTTGGTGGTAAAAAATGGATCGAACACGCGGCCCATCAGGTGTTCTGGAATGCCGCAGCCGGTGTCGCTGACGCTCAGCTCGACATAGTCGCCGGGCTTCAAGGTGCCGTAGGCCGCAGTGAACACGTTGTCCAGGTGGCGGTTGGTGGTTTCAACCACTAACTTGCCGCCGCCCGGCATGGCGTCCCGCGCGTTGATCACCAAGTTGAGCAGGGCGCTTTCGAGCTGATTGGGATCAGCTTCGGCGGTCCAGAGCTGACTGTCGAGGCGCATGTCGAGGCCAATGCTTTCATTGATGCTGCGTTGCAGCAGCTCACCCATGGAGGTCACCAGTTGGTTGATCTCCACAGGCTTGGAATCCAGCGATTGGCGACGGGAAAACGCCAACAGGCGATGGGTCAGGCCGGCCGCGCGGTTGGCCGAGGTCACGCCCAGGTCGATAAGGCCGTCCAGGTCATCGAGCTTGCCGCGCGCAATGCGCCGTCGCAGCAGCTCCAGGCTGCCGATAATCCCGGTGAGCATGTTGTTGAAGTCATGCGCGATGCCGCCGGTCAACTGACCTACGGCTTCCATTTTCTGCGATTGGCGCAAGGCTTCTTCATTGCTGCGCAGTTGCGCCGTGCGCTCCTCGACTTGCTGCTCGAGGGTTTCCATGGTGCGTTGCAGGCGCAGCTCGCTTTCACTCAAGTCAATCAAGCGGTCGCGGGCGTCATATTGCCGGCGCCGGCCACGCAGGGCTGCGCTCACCAGGCTGATCAAGGTGATGGGGTGGAAGGGGCGTTCGAGGAAGGTCACGTTGCCCAGCAGCCCGCTCAAGTGCGACGAACCATTCTGCTCGCTGCCGCCGTGATGGGTCATCAGCACAATAGGCAAGTCCGACCACGCCGGCTGCTGATGCAGATGCTCCAGCAACGGCTCCAGGTCAACCCCGCGCAACGCCTCCGCCGCAATTACCAATAAGCCGGCGCCGTCTTCGAGCAATTCGCACAGGTCGGCCAGGTTGCTGGCAACAATGCCGCTGTAGCCAGCTTCGTTCAGCATCATCAGCGCCAATGAGCCGTCGCGGCCCATCGGCGCGAGGATAATTGCGCGCTCGGAGGCAGGAGAAACGCCGATCACGATCCCTCTTCCTTGAGCAAGGGTGAGCCGCTGCCGTTGAAAGTCGGGATGCCGCGCAGCACGCCCTGGAAGTTGTCGAGCGGCTCGCCCACCGTCATGCCACGGCTGCCAATGCGGTACTCGCGAATGGTCGACTCATGCGAACCGGTGCGCTTCTTGATGATCGAGATGGCCCGGCGTACCTTGCCCAGTGCTTCGAAGTAACGCAGCAAAATCACGGTATCGGCCAGGTACGTAATGTCGACAGGGGCTTGCATGTCACCGACCAGCCCGTGCTGGGCGACGGTCATGAACGTGGCAGCTCCCCGGCGATTGAGGTACAGCAACAGCTCATGCATGTGCAGGATCAGTGCGTTTTCTTCCGGCATCGCCGCCTGATAGCCGTTGATGCTGTCGATGACCACGGTTTTGATCCCGCGCTCGTCAACACAACGGCGCACTCGGTGCGAGAACTCGCCGGGCGACAACTCGGCCGCGTCCACCTGTTCAATCAGCAGGTTGCCGGTGTCCTGCAGGGCAGCGAGGTCGATGCCCATGTTTTTCATGCGTTCGAACAACAAACCCAGTTCTTCGTCGAAGATAAACAGCGCAGCTTTCTCGCCACGGGCCACAGCCGCTGCGGCGAAGATCATGGAAATCAGGGATTTACCGGTGCCCGCAGGGCCAAGAATCAAGCTGCTGGAGCCGGTTTCGACGCCGCCGCCCATCAGCCTGTCCAGTTCGACAATGCCGCTGCTCAGGGTCTGGCGGACATACCCGCCGCGATGCTCGGCGGCGACCAGCCGGGGGAACACATGCACGCCGTCGCCCATGATGGTGAAGTCATGAAAGCCGCCGCGGTATTTTTGCCCACGGTATTTCACCACCCGCACCCGGCGGCGTTCGGCGCCGTAGTTGGGCGTCAGTTCTTCCAGGCGAATCACGCCGTGGGCCACGCTGTGTACGGTTTTATCCAGCGATTCGGTGGTCAGGTCATCCAGCAGCAGCACGGTGGCGTCGTAGCGCACGAAGTAATGCTTGATTGCCAGGATCTGCCGGCGATAACGCAGTGAGCTTTGCGCGAGCAGACGGATCTCCGAAAGGCTGTCGATGACCACGCGGGTCGGTTTGACCCGCTCCACCACTTCAAAAATCTGCCGTGTGGCTTCGCCCAGCTCCAGGTCGGAGGAGTACAGCAGGCTTTGCTGATGGTTGGCGTCGAGCAGGCTCTCTGGCGGGGTCAGCTCGAAGATGTGGATATTGTCATCCAGGTCCCAGCCATGGGACTTGGCGCCCTGGCGCAATTCGCGCTCGGTTTCGGAGAGGGTGATGTACAGCGAACGTTCACCGTTTTTCGCACCGGCCTGCAAAAAATGCAGCGCAATGGTGGTTTTGCCCGTACCGGGTTCGCCTTCCAGCAGGAACAGGTGGCTGCGCGATAACCCCCCGGAAAGAATGTCATCAAGACCTTCGATGCCGGTGGCCGCCTTTTCACTGAACAGCTCGTTGGATGTAGACAAGAAGTGCCCTCAGGTCACGTACAAATAGAGGAGCGCGCCGCCTCGGGCGCGCCATATTCACTTGACCGTGGAGGCCCGTGGCGGTTCAACGTTTCGCGAAAATTGTACAAGCCTGGGTATGGATTACAACTTTTTGCAATGCCCTACAGGCCTTGCTGCAACGCCGGGTCATCCGGGTTCTGTTGCTCAAGTTGCGCCAGCAATACCTGCACGTTTTGCAGCTGGCCGCTTTCTTTCCAGTAATTGACCAGCAACACCCGCGCCTTGCGGTTGGCCGGATGGCGCTGAATGATGTCTTCCAGCTGACGCTGGGCGGCTTCCAACTCTTCCTGGGCGTGCAGGGTCGTGGCGAGGTCGTAACGGTAATCCTGATTGTCCGGTTCAAGCTCTACCGCTTTGGACAGGCCGAGCAGGGCGTACGGGCGCTCGCCATGGTGCAACAGCCACATGCCCAGCGCATGCTGCAGGTAAGCCGAGTCGGGGTGAGCCGCCAACTGACGTGCCAGCAGTTGCCGCGACTCATCGGTCTTGCCTTGTTTGTCCAGCAGTTCGATTTGCGCGACCACCGCCTGCAGGTTGTCCGGTTGCAAGCGCATGGCCTGTTCGAGGGCATTTTGGGCGTCTGGCAGCAGCGCACTATGGATGTAGAGGCGCGCCAGTTGAATCCAGCTTTCGGCCGTTTCCGGCTCACTTTTGAGAGTCTTCACGAACTCATCGAGCACTTGCTGCAACGGCCCGAAGTACAGCCCCAGGGTGTCCGGCGACAGGCCGAGCAAGGCATTGGCAGCAGCAAAGCGCACCGCCTGTTCGGAATCGTCGAGCACCGGCCCCAGCAACAAGACGCGTTGGCCGCTGGGTACCAGGCCGACAATGCTGTGGATCGCCGCCTCACGCACCACTGGCGAATCATTGGCCAGGTCTTTGTCGGCGAGCTTCAGCGCCTGCGGGCTTGGGTAGTTGGGCAACTCGGCGTGCAAGGCAGCGCGACGTTCAGGCGACAGGTCCGGCCGGCCGAGCTGTTGGTACAGCACGCGCGCGGCGCCGGGTTCGCCGTTATGCGCCTGCTTCAAGGCTTTGGCGTAACCATGGGCAATCGCCGGCGGCACGGCCACCGGGGTAGGGCGGGAGAAAAACCAGGTGAGCAACACAATCAACAACAGGGCGCACAGGCCGATGATGGAGTAACGGCGTGACTTTGACATGCAGGCGTCCAAAAGCTGGTGGCAGCTAGTGCAAAGCCATCAGCTTCGGTCAGACCACGGCGAGTGTCAAACCCGCATCAGCTCAGCACGTATTCAATCGGTTCCAGGGCCGGCGGCAAGTCGCTTTCGCCCAGAGCGGCAAGAATCTCGCGCTCCAACGTGCGCACGATGGCATTGCACGGCAGATCATTTTCATCAAAACCGAACGGGTCTTCCAGGTCGCCGCCGATTTCATCCAGGCCAAAGAAGGTGTAGCTGACGATGGCGGTGAACACCGGCGTCAGCCAGCCCAGCGGCTCGGCCATGGCAAACGGCAGCAGAATGCAGAACAGGTAGATGGTGCGGTGCAACAGCAGCGTGTAAGGGAAGGGCAGCGGCGTGTGCTTGATCCGCTCGCACGACGCCTGCACCTGGCTGAGGCTGACCAGTCGGGTTTCCAGCTGGATGTAGCGCCATTCGCTGATGACGCCTTGCTCGGCCAGCCCGGAAAAGCGCGCGCCCAGTTGTTGCAGCACAGCGTCTGGAAGATTTGGGTGCGCGCGATCAACGCCGATCCACGGCGTGATGGCGCCGGCCTCGTCTTCATGGCGCAGGCGCGCAATCAGGCCATGGGCAAAGCCGCACAAACCGCGCAGTAGCCCACTGCGCTCAGCCGGGTCAGTCAGCACCTGGGTTTCGCGGATCAGTGAGCGCACATCGATGATCATTTGCCCCAGCTGCTTGCGGCCTTCCCACCAGCGGTCATAGCAGGCGTTGTTGCGAAAGCTCATGAAGATCGACAACGACAAGCCCAGCAAGGTGAACGGCGTGGCGTTGACCTTGGAAAAATACGCCGGGTGCAAGGTTTCAACCAGCACGATCACCGAGGCCAGCAAGGTCACCAGCAGGCTGCGCAGCGCGATGCGCTTGGCAATCGAGCCCTTGAGGGAAAACAGGATGCCCAGGAGGTTGGGTTTGGGACGAACGATCATTGCAGGGAGGCTTTTTTGGTGGCGCAGGCCCCAAGGTTAGAAGCAACCGTGGCGGGCGTCCAGTCACTTGAACTGACCGGCTGATCAGCGCGCTCAATGATTGGCCAAACCAGTCAGCCAAGTTGAAGGCTTTGACCATTGCTGCTGTAACGCTGCAGAGCGACTATTTCCACGGTTTACGTGTTCAAAAGCGTCCTGAAAATAAAAACCACAAGGATTTGAAACGATGCGTGAGTATTTGGCTGCCACTACCGAGTTTGATTACCAGCACACCGTCGACGCCGCACTTGCCGGCAACCTGCAGGCGCTCAATGCCTGCGTGGAATGCTGCGATCGGCATGCGCTGCCGGGCCGCATCGCGCTGTTCTGGGAAGGCAAGGACGGGCGCAGCGCCACGTCCACCTTCACAGACTTGCAGGACCAGGCTGCCCGCTTCGCCAATTTCCTCCTGGCCCAGGGCGTCAAACGCGGCGACAAGGTGGCCGGCCTGCTGCCGCGCACCGCAGAGTTGCTGGTGGTGGTGTTCGCCACGTGGCGCATCGGCGCGGTCTATCAGCCGCTGTTTACCGCTTTCGGGCCCAAGGCCATTGAACATCGCTTGAGCAGTTCGGGCGCCGCACTGGTGGTCACCGACGCGGTGAACCGGCCCAAGCTTGCGGACGTGGAAGGTTGCCCGACCATCGTCACTGTCGCCGGGGCCAGGGGCGAAGGCATTGTGCGCGGCGACTACAGCTTCTGGGCCGAACTGCCGAATTATTCCAACGCCTGCGAGCCGGTGATGCTGGACGGTGACGCGCCGTTTTTGCTGATGTTCACCTCGGGCACCACCGGCCCGTCGAAAGCCCTGTCGGTGCCGCTCAAGGCCATCGTTGCCTTTGAGCGCTACACCCGCGACGCAGTAGACCTTCGCCCCGAAGACGCGTTCTGGAACGTTGCCGACCCGGGTTGGGCTTACGGCATCTATTTTGGCGTGACCGGGCCGTTGTCCATGGGCCACCCGATCACCTTTTACGATGGGCCGTTCACCCTGGAGAGCACCTGCCGGGTGATCAACAAGTACGGCATCACCAACCTGACGGGCTCACCGACCGCGTACCGCCTGCTGATTGCCGGCGGTGAGCAGTTCGCCCGCGCGATCAAGGGCAAACTGCGCATTGTCAGCAGCGCCGGCGAACCCCTGAACCCGGAAGTGATCCGCTGGTTCGCCGAGAACCTGGGCGTGACCATCCACGACCACTATGGCCAGACCGAACTGGGCATGGTGCTGTGCAACCACCACGGCCTGGCGCATCCGGTGCATGTTGGCTCAGCCGGCTTTGCCTCGCCGGGGCACCGCATCGTGGTGCTCGATGACAACCATCAGGAACTGCCCGCCGGTCAGCCGGGCATTCTCGCCATTGACCGCGAACAGTCGCCGATGTGCTGGTTCGCCGGTTACGACGGCGTGAAGACCAAGGCCTTTGTCGGCAAGTACTACCTCAGCGGCGACACCGTGGAGCTGAACCCGGACGGCAGCATCAGTTTTGTCGGGCGCAGTGATGACGTGATCACCACCTCTGGCTACCGCGTCGGCCCCTTCGACGTGGAAAGCGCCCTGGTCGAGCATCCGGCCGTGGTCGAAGCCGCGGTGGTCGGCAAGCCCTGCCCGGAACGCACCGAGCTGGTGAAAGCCTTTGTGGTGATCAACGAGCAATACCGCGCCACACCTGAACTGGCCGAAGAGCTGCGCCTGCATGTGCGCAAGCGCCTCGCCGCGCATGCCTACCCGCGAGAAATCGAATTTGTCAGCGACTTGCCGAAAACCCCGAGCGGCAAGCTGCAACGTTTTATTTTGCGTAATCAGGAAATCGCCAAGGCTCAAGCAGCCTTGGCGTGATCCCTTTCAAAGGAACTAAAGATGCAGATTGAAAACAAGGTATTCCTGGTCAGCGGCGGCGCTTCGGGCCTCGGCGCGGCCACCGCTGAGATGCTGGTAGCCGCCGGTGCCAAGGTGATGCTGGTGGACCTCAACGCCGAAGCCGTCGCGGCCAAGGCCCGGCAGTTGGGCGATAACGCCCGCAGCGCCGTGGCGGACATCAGCCAGGAAGCCGCTGCCGAAGCGGCCGTGCAAGCCACCGTCGCCGCGTTCGGCGGTTTGCATGGGCTGGTGAACTGCGCCGGTGTGGTGCGTGGCGAGAAAATCCTTGGCAAGAACGGCCCGCATGCGCTGGCAAGCTTTGCCCAAGTGATCAACGTCAACCTGATCGGCAGCTTCAACCTGCTGCGCCTGGCCGCCGCCGCCATCGCTGAAACCGAGGCGAATGCCGACGGCGAGCGTGGCGTGATCATCAATACCGCGTCGGTGGCCGCCTTTGACGGGCAGATCGGCCAGGCGGCGTATGCCGCGTCCAAAGGCGCCATCGCCAGCCTGACGCTGCCGGCTGCCCGCGAACTGGCGCGCTTTGGCATCCGGGTCATGACCATCGCCCCAGGCATTTTCGAAACGCCGATGATGGCCGGCATGACCCCAGAGGTGCGCGATTCCCTGGCCGCCGGCGTGCCATTCCCGCCACGCCTGGGCAAACCGGCCGAGTACGCCGCGCTGGTGCGGCACATCATTGAAAACAGCATGCTCAATGGCGAGGTCATCCGTCTCGACGGCGCCTTGCGCATGGCCGCCAAGTAAGGAGAATTTTTCATGCACGATCCGATTGTTATCGTCAGCGCCGTCCGCACGCCCATGGGCGGGTTCCAGGGCGACCTCAAGGGCCTGACTGCGCCGCAACTGGGTGCCGCCGCGATTCGCGCCGCCGTCGAACGCGCCGGCATCGCCCCGGACGCGGTGGATGAAGTGCTGTTCGGCTGCGTATTGCCCGCAGGCCTCGGCCAGGCGCCTGCGCGTCAGGCGGCGCTGGGCGCCGGGCTGGACAAGGCCACGCGCTGCACCACGCTGAACAAAATGTGTGGTTCGGGCATGGAGGCGACCATTCTTGCCCACGACTCGCTGCTGGCCGGCAGTGTCGAGGTGGTGGTGGCCGGTGGCATGGAGAGCATGTCCAACGCGCCGTACCTGCTGGACCGCGCGCGCAGTGGCTACCGCATGGGCCACGGCAAGGTCCTCGACCACATGTTTCTCGACGGCCTTGAAGACGCCTACGACAAGGGCCGCCTGATGGGCACCTTTGCCGAAGACTGTGCCGAGCACAACGGCTTTACCCGTGAAGCCCAGGACGCCTTCGCCATTGCCTCGCTGAACCGTGCCCAGGAGGCGATCACCCACGGCAGCTTCGCCGCCGAAATCGTCCCGGTGCAGGTCACCGTCGGTAAAGAGCAAAAAACCGTCCTGCATGACGAACAGCCCCCCAAAGCCAAGCTGGACAAGATCGCCAGCCTGAAACCGGCTTTCCGCGAAGGCGGTACGGTGACGGCGGCCAACTCCAGTTCGATCTCCGACGGCGCGGCGGCGCTGCTGCTGATGCGTCAGTCCGACGCGCAAAAGCGTGGGCTCAAACCGCTGGCAATCATCCATGGGCACGCGGCGTTCGCCGACGAGCCGGGGCTGTTCCCGGTGGCGCCGGTGGGGGCGATTCGCAAGCTGATGAGCAAGACCGGCTGGCACCTTGGCGAAGTGGATTTGTTCGAGATCAACGAAGCCTTTGCGGTGGTCAGCCTGGTGACCATGAGCAAGCTGGAAATCCCCCACAGCAAGGTCAACATCCACGGCGGCGCCTGCGCGCTGGGGCATCCGATCGGCGCTTCGGGCGCGCGCATTCTGGTGACCTTGCTCTCGGCGCTGCGCCAGAAAGGCCTCAAGCGCGGCGTTGCGGCCATTTGTATCGGCGGCGGTGAAGCCACGGCCATGGCCGTCGAATGCGTGTATTAAGGACTTTTTATGCTGCCCAATGACGAACAACTGCAAATCAGCGAAGCGGCCCGGCAATTTGCCCAGGAGCGCTTGAAACCGTTCGCTGCCGAGTGGGACCGCGAGCACCGCTTTCCCAAGCAAGCCATCGGCGAAATGGCCGAGCTGGGCTTTTTTGGCATGCTGGTACCGGAACAGTGGGGCGGTTGCGACACCGGCTACCTGGCCTATGCGATGGCCCTGGAGGAAATCGCCGCCGGTGACGGCGCGTGCTCGACCATCATGAGCGTCCACAACTCGGTGGGCTGCGTGCCGATTCTGAAATTCGGCAACGATCAGCAGAAAGAGCAGTTCCTCACGCCGCTGGCCAGCGGTGCCATGCTCGGCGCCTTTGCGCTGACCGAACCGCAGGCCGGTTCCGATGCCAGCAGCCTGAAAACCCGCGCGCGCCTGGACGGCGATCACTACGTGCTCAATGGCTGCAAACAGTTCATCACCTCCGGGCAAAACGCCGGGATCGTGATTGTGTTTGCGGTCACCGACCCGGCTGCCGGCAAGCGCGGGATCAGCGCGTTTATCGTGCCCACCGACTCACCGGGTTACATCGTCGCACGGGTCGAAGACAAGCTCGGCCAGCATGCGTCCGACACCTGCCAGATTCTGTTTGAAGACGTACAGGTGCCGGTCGCCAACCGATTGGGCGAGGAGGGTGAAGGCTACAAGATCGCCCTGGCCAACCTTGAAGGCGGCCGCGTCGGCATCGCTTCGCAATCGGTGGGCATGGCGCGCGCGGCATTTGAAGCCGCACGTGACTATGCACGCGAGCGCGAAAGCTTCGGCAAAACCTTGATCGAACACCAGGCCGTGGCGTTTCGCCTGGCAGACATGGCCACGCAAATTGCCGTCGCCCGGCAGATGGTGCATTACGCCGCCGCCCTGCGCGACAGCGGCAAGCCAGCCTTGGTCGAGGCTTCGATGGCCAAGCTGTTCGCCTCGGAAATGGCCGAAAAAGTCTGCTCGGCCGCCTTGCAAACCTTGGGCGGTTACGGTTACCTGAGCGACTTTCCCTTGGAGCGGATCTACCGCGATGTGCGGGTCTGCCAGATTTACGAAGGCACCAGCGATATCCAGCGCATGGTCATCTCACGCAATCTTTAAGGAGCCATTCCATGAGTTACGAAACCATTTTGCTCGAGGTCCAGGGCCGCGTCGGGCTGATTACCCTCAATCGCCCGCAAGCCCTGAACGCCTTGAATGCGCAACTGGTCAGCGAGTTGAACCAGGCGCTGGACAGCCTGGAAGCCAACCCGCAAATCGGCTGCATCGTGCTGACCGGCTCGAAAAAAGCCTTCGCCGCCGGTGCCGACATCAAGGAAATGGCCGAGTTGACCTACCCTCAGATTTACTTGGACGACCTGTTCAGCGACAGCGACCGCGTAGCCAACCGGCGCAAGCCGATCATTGCCGCCGTCAACGGCTTTGCCTTGGGCGGCGGCTGTGAACTGGCGTTGATGTGCGACTTCATCCTCGCGGGCGACGGCGCCAAGTTCGGCCAGCCGGAAATCAACCTCGGCGTGCTGCCGGGCATGGGCGGCACCCAGCGCCTGACCCGCGCGGTGGGCAAGGCCAAGGCCATGGAAATGTGCCTGACCGGGCGTTTTATCGATGCGGTGGAAGCCGAGCGTTGCGGGATTGTGGCGCGTATCGTACCGGCAGATGAGCTGCTGGAAGAGGCGCTGAAGGTGGCGACGCTGATCGCCGGCAAATCCGTGCCGATCAGCATGATGGTCAAGGAAAGCGTGAACCGCGCGTTTGAAGTGAGCCTCTCCGAAGGCGTGCGCTTTGAGCGCCGGGTGTTCCATGCGGCGTTTGCAACGCAGGATCAGAAGGAAGGGATGGCGGCGTTTGTGGCCAAGCGTGCGCCGGAGTTCAACGATAAGTAACCGGCCTCAAGACTGCTGGAACGCAACGTGTGGGAGCGGGCTTGCTCGCGAATGCGCTGGATCAGTCGATACATTCGCTGACTGATACGCCGTATTCGCGGGCAAGCCTGCTCCCACTTTGGTTTTGCAGCGTATTGGTTAGCGTGGGGAGCGCTTGAATACCCTGGCAATCAGGCGAACACGTTCGCCGATTGCAACGTCATCACCGATCAAGTTGTGGGAGCTGGCTTGCCTGCAATAGCTTCACTTCGGTCCAACAGGTGAACCGAGGTGCCTGCATCGCTGGCAAGCGAGTGCCTGCACAGCCTGTATTAGCTTAGAGCTGGTAGTTCTTCAGCTCGCGCGCGATCACCATCCGCTGAATCTCGCTCGTGCCCTCGTAAATCTGCGTGATCCGCGCATCGCGGTAGTAACGCTCCACCGGATAATCTTCCAGATACCCATACCCACCGTGAATCTGCATCGCTGAGGAGCAGACCTTCTCGGCCATTTCCGAGGCGAACAGCTTGGCCTGGGACGCTTCCGACAGGCACGGCTTGCCGGCACTGCGCAAGCGCGCGGCGTGCAGGATCAGCAACCGTGCGGCATTCAGGCGGGTTTGCATGTCGGCCAGCAGGTTGGCGACACTCTGGTGCTCGATAATCGCCTGGTTGAACTGCACGCGATCGCGCGCATACGCCAGCGCCGCTTCAAAGGCCGCGCGGGCAATGCCCAGGGCCTGGGCAGCAATGCCGATGCGCCCGCCCTCGAGATTGGACAGGGCGATGGCCAGGCCTTTGCCACGCTCACCGAGCAAATTGGCTTCAGGCACCGTGCATTGGTTGAGGGTGACGGCGCAGGTATCCGACGCGCGAATGCCCATCTTGTGTTCTGTGCGGTCAACCACAAACCCTGGCGTATTGGTGGGCACCAGGAACGCGGAAATGCCTTTTTTGCCCAAGTCCGGATCCGTCACCGCAAACACAATGGCCAGCTTGGCGCGTTTGCCGTTGCTGACAAACTGTTTGGCGCCATTGATCACCCACTGGCCATCGCGCAGTTCGGCACGTGTGCGCAGGTTATGCGCTTCGGAACCCGCCTGGGGTTCAGTCAGGCAAAAGCAGCCGATGGCCTGGCCACTGGCAAGGTCGGGCAGCCAGGCTTCTTTCTGCGCTTGTGTGCCGTAGTTGAGGATTGGCCCGCAACCGACTGAATTATGGATACTCATCAGCGCACCGGTGGCGCCGTCGCCGGCCGAGATCTCTTCAACCGCCAGGGCGTAGGCGACGTAATCGACATAGGTGCCACCCCATTCTTCGGGCACCACCATCCCCAGCAGGCCCAGTTCGCCCATCTTGGCGACCAGGGCATCATCGATCCAGCCGGCTTTCTCCCACGCTTGGGCATGGGGCGCGATTTCACCGCGGGCAAAGTCGCGTGCCATGTCGCGAATCATTACTTGTTCTTCAGTGTATTCAATATCTTGCATGGCTTATCTCCCAAACTGCTTGAAGTCGTGGAAGAAGCTCTCCACATGGGTGGCGTTCAGGTCGTGGATCGTGGCCGGGCGCCAGCGCGGCGTTTTGTCCTTGTCGATGATCAACGCGCGTACCCCTTCGATCAGGTCGCCGCGCTCGAACCACTGGCGATCCAGGTGCAATTCCAGCGCGAAGCACTGTTCGAGCGGCAGGCGGCGGCCCCGGCGCAGCATTTGCAGGGCGACGGCCATCGCCAACGGAGAACGGGTCTGCATCAGCGCGACGGTGTTCAGTGCCCACTCATGGGAGTCGGCGACGGTGACTTGCTGCAACTGCTCGACGATGCTTGGCACGTCCGGTAGGGCGAAGAAATGGTCGATGGCCGGGCGCAATGCTGCCAGCGGCGCGTCGGGCAATTGCTGCACAGCCAGTTTGGCGAGTACACCTTGCAGGTCTTTGAGCGGCGAGTCCTGCCATTGCAGGCGGTCGAGTTTCTGGTCCAGGTCGGCGAGCCGGGTGCTTTCGAGGTACCAGTCCGCCAGCCCGCAATACAACGCGTCGGCCGCGCGAATCTGTACGCCGGTGACGCCCAGGTAAATCCCCAACTCGCCGGGTATGCGCGGCAGGAAGTAGCTTCCGCCCACATCCGGGAAATAACCAATGGCCGTTTCCGGCATCGCCAGGCGGCTGCGCTCGGTGACCACGCGCAGATCAGCGCCTTGCACCAGGCCCATGCCGCCGCCGAGAACGAACCCGTCCATCAGCGCCAGGACGGGTTTGCGGTAATGGTGGATGGCCAGATCGAGGGCGTACTCCTCGACAAAAAAGTCGGCGTGCAGGCTGTCGCCGTTCTTGAAACTGTCGTACAGCGAACGGATGTCGCCCCCGGCGCAGAAGGCCTTTTCGCCAGCACCGCGCAGCACCACGGCGTAGACCTGCGGGTCATCCGCCCAGGCCTGTAACTGCGCCGTCAGGCTGCGAACCATGTCCAGGGTGATGGCGTTCAAGCCAGCGGGACGATTGAGGGTGAGGTGGCCGATGTGGTTGCGAACGTCGGCCAGCACTTCGTCCTGAAGAATTTCGGCGCGGCTTGCTTCGGATGAAACCTGAGCAGTCATCTGTAACTCCCTGCTTTTATTGTTCTTTATCAAGATGTTCGCGGACGAACCTTCTCGCGATCGTACCAGTGCAAATTTGCCCAGTACAACCCGGAATCCTGCAGGTCGTTTTTGCATTTATGCACGCAGGCTCAGGCGGCGCGGCGGGCCAGTACTTCGCCGATGCTGCGGCGTCGCGCATGGCCTTCTGCGGCATGGATCAACTGTTCGAGCTCGCCCGGTTGCACATCGTAAAACTGCTCCATCTCGGCCAGCGCCCGTTTCAAGTCGGCCGCCGTGATGGCCGGGTCTGTTGCGGACGCCGTATTGCCCATGACCGCTGCCGGCGACTCGACCGCCCCCCTGGGATAGCGCGTGCGCGTGGCGTTGTTATACGCCAGTGCACACGCCAGCAGCGCACCCGCGCCCAGCATGACCGGCGCCAGCACCTGCCACCCAAGGGCGATGGAGGCCGGGTCTGCCAGTACCAACGTCATCGCCAGGCCACCGGCCGGCGGGTGCAGGCAGCGCAGCCAGCAAATCAGGATAACGGTCATGCCCGCCGCCAGGCATGCGCTGCCCAGCGTACGCCCCAATACGCGGGCGACCAGCAGGGCAACAACACCCGCGCACAGATAGCTGCCGATGATCGACCAGGGTTGGGCCAGCGCGCCGGAAGACACCGCAAACAGCAACACAGCCGAGGCACCCAGCGGGCCAAGCAGGTGCAGCGCGACCTCCATGCCAAACACTTGGGCGCACACCCAAACACTGAACAGCGTGCCCAGGGCCATGCCGATCGCTGCACGGCTCCATTCAGCAGGGCGGGTATTGATTGCAGCAGGTAACCAACGGGTAAGCATTAAAGCGGTCCTGAAATTGCGGGCGAAAAAAAAGGCTTGTCTGGTTGCCCGGAAAAGCCCTTGAAAGTTCCAACGTTTGGGGGAGGAACCTGCACAGTGTGCCGATCTTTGCTCAAGGGCTCCACTGCATATTAATGAGGGTTGAGTGCAAGTTTATTGAAATCAAATTGTTTTAAGCGTGTTCAAATGACTTCGCCGAAAGGAATCAGGCGCGTCATCTGCGCAAAGGGTGGGCTGACATGGCCTAATACGCGCCTGTCGGTCTCTTCATTGAATAGCTGTCTTTGCAGGTTTTCCTGCAGCATCAGGTCGCTGGCCAGTGGCCCCTTCAACGCCACCAGGGCGTCGCGCAGTGCCATCAACCGATCCAGCCTCGGCACGGGAATTGACATCGGATCTTGCGCCACGGCATTGCCCTCGTATGCGTAAACCGCCGTGTGAATGGGCGGGCCTACTGCGTTCTTGTTATCCAGGGTGCGCCAGCCTCGGGCTGGTGAGATAAGCCAGACGTTGGGGCCGGAATGGGTTACCGCACCTGGCAAACGAGTCTACATTTGGGTTCCAGGCGCCGGAAGACAAAGTGCACCAGCCGTTACGCATAGCTGTGTAGGTGCTTTCTCGGTTGCGGTAATGAAAACGCCCACTCTTGTTGAAGTGGGCGTCGTCTTGTACACACGGCCAGCACCGCGATCAGGGCGCCGGGGTTTTCCCCAGATGCAGCAGCACATAAGGGTCTTTGTCAAACTCCCCGGTGAGCGTCGGCGTAACCGATTTCAAGCGCGGGTCCTGCAGGTTTTCGAAATCCTGCGCGCTCATCACCAGCCAGGCAGGCCCTTGCAGCGGGGCCAGGTCTGCGGAGGAATGGGTAAACAACGGCACCTTGTCGCAGTTGAAGTTGACCATGAACTTGATGGCTTTCGCATCCTTGCCCAACCCGTGCAATACCACAGGCGCCGGCTGCTGCGTGATCTGGTCTTTGACCGCCAGGGTGAAGGTGCGCGTGTCGTAGAGCGCGCGCTCCAGGGGTTCAACCACCACGATGTAAGTTGTCCAGAGCGCCAGTACCGCAGCGAAGGCTGGCCCCGTCGCGCGTGTCCGCACGTTGAAGACCGCCAGCAGCGCCAGTACCTGAAGCACGCCCAGTACGCCGAATATCACCCCCAGGTTGCCCAGTTGCTCGGCGTAACGTCGGCGCGCCACCACCAGCCCGACGGCCAGCAGTGCCGGCATCAGCGTCCAGATACCCAGCATCAAGGCGCGCAGCCCTGCAAACAGCCGCCCCTGGGTGACCTGGAACGGGTAGGCCGCAAGGATCGCCGCCATCGGCAACATCGGCAGGATGTAGCGCGCCTTTTTTGCCTGAGGCACCGACAAGCCCAGCATCACCAGCAACCCGGCGGCGGCGCAATACAGCACCAGCTGCAAGGCCGGGTCTGGCGTGCGGCGCCCGCCGACGGCCACCGCCACCAGCACCAACAGTGCCAGTGGATAGGCCAGGGCATAATTGCCCAGCGAGCTGGTGAAGTAATACAGCGCGCCGCTGGAACCTTCGGTGCCATCCATGCGCCCCAGGAACTGCATGCGGATCACGTCCTGCATGAAGTCCTCGCCACCACTGAGCTTGGCCAGCAGCAGCAACAGGCCCACACAGGCCGCCAGCAACGCCAGGGCAATCAGGCCGAAGGTGAACAGTTGGCGCCACTGCCGGTTGAGCAGGTAATAGCTGCACAGCACGCCGGTTGGAATCACCAGGCCGATCGGCCCACGGATGGCGAAGCCGACGATCAGCAACAGGAACAGCCAGTGCAGGCGTTTCGGGCTGGCGAAGTGATCATGCGCATACCCCAGGTAAAACACCGCCAAGGCCACCGCCGCGAGCATCTGGTCGAGGGACACCGCCCGGGTTTCACTGATGAAGGTGCTGCTGAGCAGCAACATCGCAATACTCAGCAGGCCCCAGCGCACGGAGTAGGGCGCCGTCATCCGATACACCAGCATCACGATCAGCGCCGAAGCGATGGCCGTGGGCAACCATGCGGTCAAGCTGGTGACCTGGCCCAAGGGCAACGAGAACAACCACGTCAACACGGTCGAGGTGGCCAGGTAATCGGCGTAGGGCTGCCCGTAGGTCGTGGGGAAAAAGCTCGGCCCATGACGCAGCATTTCCTGGGCAAACACCACGAAGCGCGAGTCAAACCCGATAATCGCCTGGTGCCAGTTGCCGGCAATAAACAGCACCAGCGCCAGGAGCCCAAGCCCCAGCGACTGGTGACGGATCGTTGCAGTGAGCAGGGGCGGATAAGCTTTGTTCACGTATCAGGCTTCCTTGACCTGCTGTACCCAGTTTTGCTGAGGGATCGGCAGTTCACAGGAGTCGCCACGGCCCATCGGGAAGTACTTGAAGCCTTTGCGTGCCAGGCGTTCGCCGTCATACAGGTTGCGACCGTCGAAGATCACCGGGTTTTTCAGGCGTGCGTGGATCAGGTCGAAATCCGGCGCCTTGAACTGCTGCCATTCGGTGCAAACGATCAGCGCATCGGCGCCGCTCAAGGCCGATTCCGGCGTGCCCAACAGCGTCAGGCGTGACTCGTCGCCGTAGATGCGCTGAGTTTCCTGCATGGCTTCCGGGTCAAATGCACGGACATTGGCACCCGCGGCCCACAAGGCCTCCATCAGCACACGGCTCGGTGCATCGCGCATGTCATCGGTGTTGGGCTTGAACGCCAGGCCCCACAAGGCAAAAGTCTTGCCCTGCAGGTTGCCCTTGAAGTAAGCGTTGATACGCTCGAACAGCTTGCTCTTCTGGCGCTGGTTGATCGCTTCCACGGCTTCCAGCAAGTCACTGGAGCAGTTGGCTTGCTTGGCGCTGTGGATCAAGGCGCGCATGTCCTTGGGGAAGCAGGAGCCGCCGTAGCCGCAACCGGGGTAGATGAAGTGGTAACCGATCCGCGAGTCGGCACCGATGCCCAGGCGCACGGCTTCGATGTCCGCGCCCAGGTGTTCGGCCAGCTCGGCGATCTGATTGATAAAGCTGATCTTGGTCGCCAGCATGCAGTTGGCGGCGTACTTGGTCAGTTCGGCGCTGCGCAGGTCCATGAAGATGATGCGGTCATGGTTGCGGTTGAACGGCGCGTAGAGGTCGCGCATCACTTCACGCACTTCCTCGCGCTCGCAGCCGATGATGATGCGGTCCGGACGGCGGCAGTCGGCGACAGCCGAGCCTTCCTTGAGAAATTCCGGGTTGGAGACGATATCGAACTCCAGCTGCCGGCCGGCGGTGCGCAGGTTCTTTTCGATGTGCGCACGCAGGGTGTCGCCGGTGCCGACGGGAACGGTGGATTTTTCCACCAGGATCACCGGCTCCACGCGGTGGCGGGACACGGCATCACCCACCGACAGCACGTATTTGAGGTCGGCCGAGCCGTCTTCATCCGACGGCGTGCCCACGGCAATAAACAGCACTTCACCGTGTTCGACCGCGAGCTTTTCATCGAAGGTAAAGTGCAGGCGCCCGCTTTCCAGGTTTTCCTTGACCATGGCCGCAAGCCCCGGCTCGAAGATGGTCACATGGCCTTTCTGGAGCGACTCGACCTTGCTCTTGTCCACGTCCATGCAGATCACATCGTGACCGACTTCGGCCAATACGGTGGCCTGCACCAGACCGACGTAACCGCTACCAAATACACTGATTTTCATGGGACATTCCTGGGGCTTGCAACGCTAGCACGACGAGAGTTAATAACCAGAACACCGAGGATGACCAACGCCACCCCCAGGGTTTTTGAAAGCGAAAAAGCTTCGTGGAACACCGGCAGGCTGGCGGCCAGCAGGTAGACCAACGCGTAGCTGATGCTGAGCAGCGAATAGGCGCGACCCAGCGGCAAATGCTTGAGTGCGCCAAGCCAGCACAGCATCGACAGCGCATAGGCGATGATCGCCAGGATCACCACGCCCAAGGCGCCGAGGTCGATGGCATTGCTGTTGAACGCATTCAGCCAGTCGGCTGGCAGCGGCAGGCGCGTCATGCTCCAGCGCATGCCCAATTGGGCGGCGCTGACCAGGCCGACACTGCCAAGGGCCAGGGCAAAGCCTTGAGCCCGGCTCATACGTGACGCCCCAGCAACACCACACCGCCGATCACCAGCGCCACGCCCAGCCAGTGCCGGCCGTCGATGTGTTCATGAAAAACAAAGCGCGCCATCAGCGTGACCAGTACAAAATTCAGGCTGAGCATCGGGTAGGCGATGCCCACTTCCAGGCGCTGCAACACCAGCAGCCAGACCAGCAGACCCAGGCCCAGGCACACCAGCGCCGACCACAGCCACGGCGAGCGCAATTTGGGCGCCCAACCCTCCGGCTGGTCGCGCCAGCTTTCCACGGCAAACTTTTGCGAGACCTGGCCCATGCACGTCAGCAGGCATGCGCCCAGCAATAGAAGCAGGGTGATCATTGCGCGGCCTGTGGGAAAATCAGGATCACAATGTTGCCTTGCTCATAGCGTTTACCGTCCTTGGGCAGCAGGTTGACTTCGGCGACTTCATCGTCACCCTTGACCCGCATGACCACACCGACAGAACCTTTCTTGCGCGCCTCGCTCATCCATTGCTGGACTTCGTGGGTATCGATCCTGCGGTGCGCGGTGTCCGGGTAGGCGATGCCGTATTTCACTTCGCCGACCGTGTTGTAGAGGCTGACGTCCGGACGCCCCATGCGCCACGACAGCGCCGAGGCCGCGCCAAGGTCATTGCTGAGCAGGGAGGCAGTGGGTTGCAGTTCGTCCAGGTGATCGATGATGAACTGGTCCGGGGTCTTGTTGTAAACCACCGAATGCGGCAAGGCGGCGGGCACCAATGCCACCAGCAGCCAGCTGCCGATCACCGGCGCGGCCCACAGTTTCAGCGGGCGCGCCGCCTGGAGCAGGTTGACCACGATCCAGCCGAACAGGAAGGTGAACAGCAGCACCAGGCTGAGGGTTTCTTCGCCGTGGTCATACACAGGCTTTTTCATTTGGAACCAGCTGAGCGCCAGCACCGCCAGAACACCCAGCGCCAGGTTCAACCAGCCGTTGATGCGCAAGGCACGCCCGTGGCCCAGGGCGAGCTTGTCGCTCAGGGTCGAGCCCATCAACAAGGCCAACGGCAGCAGGCACGGCATGATGTACGACGGCAGCTTGCCTTTGGCCAGGCTGAAAAATGCCAGGGGCATCAGCAGCCACAGCAACAGGAAGGCGGTCTGCGGCAGGCGTTTTTGCAGCCACGCCTGTTTGATCGTGGACGGCAACAGCGCAATCCACGGCAGCGAGAACGCGACCATCAGCGGCAGATAGAACCAGAACGGCTCGGCGTGCTGGGCGTCATCACCGGCAAAGCGCTGGATATGCTCGTGCCAGAAGAAGAAGTTCCAGTAATCCGGCTCTTGCAGGTGCACGGCCAACGCCCAGGGCAGGCTGACGATAATGGCCACGACCACGGCAACCACGCCGTACCCGAGCAACTCACGAAAACGCTTCTGCCAGATTGCATAGGGCAGGGCGATCAACACCGGCAGCAACCAGGCCAGAAACCCCTTGGTCATGAAACCCATGCCGCAGGCAAAACCTAGCAACGCCCAGGACCCCAAGCGACCCTGGCGGGTGCTGCTGTCAAAGCAGAACCACAGCGCAACGCCGGTCAGGTTGACCCAGAAGGTGAATTGCGGGTCCAGGTTAGCGTAGCCACCCAGCAATGCCACGCTGACAAAGCTCATGTACAGCACGGTGCTGACCAGGCTTTTTTGCGGGTCATTCCACAAGCGGCGCGACACCAGGTAAACCAGCAGAATGCTCAGCCCGGTGCTCAGGGCCGAAGCAAAGCGCACACCGAACAGGTTCTGACCGAAGATCGCCTGGCCCAGCGCGATCATCCAGTAGCCGGCAGCGGGTTTCTCGAAGTAGCGGATGCCCATGAAATGCGGCGAGGCCCATTTGCCGGTCAACAGCATTTCCTGGCTGATCTGCGCGTAACGGGTCTCATCGGGAATCCACAGGCCGTGGCTGGCCAGCGGTAACAGGTAAAACACGCCAAACGCCAACAGGAGCAGGGGCAGTGCCCAGCGCCGGATCATGCCTGCTGCACTCCGAGCCAACCCTCACGGCCGCTCAACGCGCCGCGCACCAGGTGTTGCTGGGGCAGGGTGGTCACATCCGCGGGCAGCAGGTCGCCCAGGGGTTGAAAGTCGATGCCGCGCTGCCCGGCCTGGGCAAGCAACTGGCGAAAATCATCAGCCATCAGAATCCCTTCTACTTCTGCGTGGATCGTGTAGACGTTCAGCTTCGACGCGCCAAACCGGTCAAGAATGAAGCTGTTGAAGTCTTTGGCAGCCACTACCGGCCCGACCACTTCGTCGAAGGTCGGCAGGTCTACCGGAATTTGTGGGGTGCCCGCACTGCCATCGGCCAAGGTTGGACGAAACAGGCTGGTGCCCCGGCAATCGCTGTTGTAGCGAAAGTTGAACGTTTGCTTGGCTTGCACCACGCGCTCATCGGCACGCCAACCGGCGGCCGCTGAACAGTCGATGCGTTCACCCAGAATGTCGCTCAGGGTGTCTACGCCACGACGGATCTGCTCGATGAGCTGTGCCTCGCTCCAGCGCCCGGTGTTGGCCTGCCAGCCGTGGTGATCCCACGCGTGCAGGCCGACTTCATGGCCGGCCGCCTTGGCCTGGCGCATCAAGTGCCCCAGGTCACGGCCAATCGGTTTGCCCGGCCAGGCGGTGCCGGCCAGCAAGATATCCCAGCCATACAGCCCGGCGGCATTGGAACGCAGCATCTTCCACAGAAATTGCGGGCGGATCAGGCGCCACAAGTGGCGCCCCATGTTGTCCGGCCCAACGCTGAAGAAGAACGTCGCTTTAACCCCGGCTTCATCCAGGGATTCGAGCAACCGCGGCACACCTTCACGGGTGCCACGGTAGGTGTCGACGTCAATGCGCAAGCCTGCCTTCATTACTTCTTGTCCGCGATTTCGAGCATGGCTTCCTTGAGGAAGAAGTCCAGGGTGTTGCCGATGGTTTCGCTCATCTCAACGGTAGGCTCCCAGTTCAGCAGGCGCTTGGCGTTTTCGATGCTTGGCTTGCGGTGTGCCACGTCCTGGTAACCGGTGCCGTAGAACGCCTTGCTCTCTACGTCGCGGAAACCGGCGAACGGCGGGAAGTTGCTGCGCAGCGGGTGAGCTTCGAACTGACGCAGCAGTTCTTCGCCCAACTGGCGGATGCTGGCTTCGTTTTCCGGGTTACCGATGTTGATGATCTGACCGTTGCAGTTGTCATTGTCGTTATCAATGATGCGCGCCAGGGCTTCGATGCCGTCGGCGATGTCAGTGAAGCAGCGCTTCTGCTCGCCACCGTCGAACAGACGGATCGGCGTGCCTTCCACCAGGTTCAGGATCAACTGGGTGATGGCGCGGGAGCTGCCGATACGCGCAGAGTCCAGACGGTCAAGGCGCGGGCCCATCCAGTTGAACGGACGGAACAGGGTGAACTTCAGGCCTTTGTCGCCGTAGGCCCAGATCACGCGGTCCAGCAGTTGCTTGGAGACCGAGTAGATCCAGCGCTGCTTGTTGACCGGACCGACGACCAGGTTGGAGGTGTCTTCGTCGAAGTACTGGTCCTGGCACATGCCATAGACTTCGGAGGTCGACGGGAAGATCACGCGCTTGTTGTACTTGACGCAGTAGCGAACCAGTTTCAGGTTCTCTTCGAAGTCCAGTTCGAACACGCGCAGCGGGTTACGGGTGTATTCGATCGGCGTGGCGATGGCCACCAGCGGCAGGACCACGTCGCACTTCTTGATGTGGTACTCGATCCACTCGGAGTGAATGCTGATGTCGCCTTCCACGTAATGGAAGTTCGGGTGGCTGCGCAGGCGCTCGATGGCGTCGGAGCCGATGTCCAGGCCGTAGATTTCGTAACGGTCGTCACGCAGCAGGCGCTCGGACAGGTGGTTACCGATAAAGCCGTTCACACCCAGGATCAGTACGCGGGTACGGCGTGGCTTGCGGCCGGACTCGGCGCCGCGCAGCACGGAACCGTCCACCAGGCCCAGTTCATCAGCCAGGGAAGGGCCGGCCAGGTACAGGCCGTTTTCGTTGCGCTGGCCGAACTTGACCACCAGCGAGTCTTCGCCGCAGGCAATGCGCAGCGGGTTGACGCTGATTACGCGGCCTGGGGCCAGGCCTTCGTTGCCCTTGACCACTTCAGCGTGCCAAACGATCAGTTTGTGCTCGCCCACAGCGCAGAAGGCGCCCGGGTACGGTTGGGTGACGGCGCGAACCAGGTTGAACAGCTCTTCAGCCGGCTTTTTCCAGTCCAGCTTGCCATCGGCAGCGGTGCGGCGGCCAAAGTAGGTGGCCTTGGTTTCGTCCTGTGCGGTTTCAGCCAGTTTGCCCTGGGCCAGTTGCGGCAGTGCGTCGCGCAGCAGGCTGGTGGCGGCGTCACGCAGCTTGGCGTGCAGGGTCAGGCCGGTGTCGGTACGGTCGATGACGACTTTCTGCTGGGCCAGGATCGGGCCGGCATCGGCGCGCTTGACCATACGGTGCAGGGTCACGCCGGTTTCGGTTTCGCCGTTGACCAGCACCCAGTTGGCCGGTGCACGACCACGGTATTGGGGCAGCAGGGAGCCGTGCAGGTTGAACGCGCCTTTTTTGGCGGTGGCCAGCAAGGCTTCGCTCAGCAGGTTGCGGTAGTAGAACGAGAAGATGAAATCCGGGTTCAGCTTGGCGATGCGCTCGATCCACAGCGGGTGGTTGGCGTCTTCCGGTGCGTGCACCGGGATGCCGTTGCGGGCGCAGAGTTGGGCGACGGAACCGTAGAAATTGTTTTCCTTGGGGTCGTCGGCATGGGTGAACACGGCAGCAATGTCGTAGCCGGCGGTCAGCAGGGCTTCAATGCCTGCACAGCCAATATCGTGATAAGCGAAGACAACAGCTTTTGAATTCATGACGAAACCTGATCGGAAGGAGAAGTAGAAGTGGAGGTATGGGAGGACACCAGGCCGTCAACAACGACCACTGGAGCCGGTGCTGCCGGTTGGTTGCGCAGCACTTTTTCAATGAAGAAACGGGGGCGGGCGCGTACATCGCTGTACATGCGACCCAGGTATTCACCCAACAGGCCCATGCCGATGAACTGGCCACCGGTGAACACGAACAGCACCGCGAACAGCACGAACATGCCATCGCCAGCCCACTGTGCACCAAAGGCCAGGCGCAGGATGACCAGCGCAAAGGCGAACAGCACGCCGAGGGCGGCCAGGCTGAAACCGACAATCGACAGCAGGCGCAGCGGCGTGGTGGTCATGCACGTCAGCAGGTCGAACATCAGGCTGATCAGGCGCATGGCGCTGTATTTGGATTCGCCGTGCTCACGCTCGGCGTGATGCACCAGGATTTCCGTGGTGTGGCGAGCAAAACCGTTGGCCAGGATCGGGATGAAGGTGCTGCGCTCGCGGCAGGCCAGCATGGCGTCGACGATGGTGCGCCGGTAAGCGCGCAGCATGCAGCCGTAGTCGGTCATGGCCACGCCGGTGGAGCGTTGCACGGCCAGGTTGATCAGGCGCGAAGGCCAGCGGCGGAACGCCGAGTCCTGGCGGTTGTTGCGCACGGTGGCGACCACGTCGTAGCCCAGGGCGGCTTGCTCGACGAGGCGCGGGATTTCTTCCGGCGGGTTTTGCAGGTCGGCGTCGAGGGTAATTACCACTTCGCCACGGCACTGCTCGAAGCCGGCCATGATCGCGGCATGCTGGCCGTAGTTACGGTTGAGGATCACCGCCACCACGTGGCTGCCTTCTTGCGCGGCAGCGTCTTCCAGCAATTGGGCCGAATTGTCGCGACTACCATCATCGACCAGGATGATTTCGTATTCGTAGGCCAGTTGCTTGCAGGCTGCGCTCGTGCGACGCAGCAATTCAGGCAGGCTCTCTTGTTCGTTGTAGACCGGGATGACGATCGACACGCAATGAATAGGGTAGGGTTTCAAAGATTCATGACCTCGGGGCTAGAGCAGGTTGGCGCGTGAAAACAGCAGTCATCGGCGGCTGAAGGTTCAGAAAACTGATTAAACATAGCGTGGGTTTGCGGTGTTCATTCGACCTTCCTGAGACTGGCAATAATTTCTTCCATGGGCAAGCGTAGTAAAGACGAAATGTCTCAAAGGTAAAGCGTAATCAACAAGTTAGTCCGATAACACGCGCCTCGTTCTCAAGTCCTGGGGCCAAGATTAAGCGGAAAAATGTTGAACGAATATGAAAGGCGGATGAAAAACTCGTTTATTTGACAGGTAGACAGCTAGGGTTCAGCTAAGTAACTGAGGCGCCAGGGGATACCTTGAACCGGTAAAACCGTGGCGTTTTTTGCAGCTTGCAGTGTGCCGCCGGTTTTATTCAACAAACTTCTCTGCATTGCCCCTCAAGTGCCGGTAAAGTAAGCCATCTCTTGCCAGGGTACTCGGATGAATAGCGTGCAGCTTTTACGCGGCCAGTTGCGGCCTGCGTTGATGGGATTGTTGATGGCTGTGGCCTGCGTCACGACCGTGCGCGCCGATGATGGCGTGGCGCTCACCTCTGTCGATCAGGTGCCCGAAGGCGTCGAAGTGCGCGGCAAACAGGTCGCGGCCTACACCTGGGACGACAGCCAGGGCAAGAACCTTCTGGTGCTCGCCGAACAGGTCAGCGAACGCGATGACGATGGCACCCAGTCGGCGTTCGTCTACGCCGCGCAATACCTGCTCGCTGGCGATCATCCCAAGCGCGTGTGGATGCTCTATGACGATGTGCAGCATTGCCAGTTCGACGCCGCGCTGCGTTTTGACATGGCGGCCACCAAAGTCACCGACCTCACCGGCGACGGCATCACCCAGGCCACGGTGGGCTATTCGCGCACGTGCACCAGCGATGTCAGCCCGAACGAATTCAAACTGATCATGCATGTCGGCAAATCCCAGAAGTACCGCCTGCGCGGCGTCGATCGCGTTGGGGCGAGCTGGTGGGACGAGGAAGCCGGCGCCTTGCGTGGCATGCCGCTGCCCAAGGATTGCAGCGTGGCGGCGCAGCAGGCGCTGGTCAGTCAGTACAAGGAGCAGGGCACCGAGTTACCTCTGCCGGGCTGCTATGGCGATGAAAAGGACTTCGCCAAGGCGCCGGACAGCTACCTGGCGTTCATGCGCCAGCATTGGTTCGCGCTGATGCAGAAGCAGGACACCGAGTGGAGTCAATCCCAGACCCAGCCTCAGCCCGACGACGCTACCGGGGATGACGAAACGGCCCCGTGATTTGGTGCCAGGGCCGGTCCTGCGCTAGACTCGGCCTTCGCCAATTCACTAAATACCTCGATTAAACAATGGCTTGATCGAGGTATTTAATCCAAAGGCTGATCTACCTTGACTGAGTCCATCCGCAACCCGCTGACCCTTTACCTCACTCGCCTCGCGCCCTCCAGCCAACTGACCATGCGCTACGTGCTGCAGGACGCCGCCGACCGCCTGGGCTTCGAAGACATCAACCTCGAAGACATCGACTGGCACCTGCTGCAACCTGAACACGTGATTGCCCTGGTCGCCGCACTGCGCGAGGACGGCTACGCGCCCAACACCTCTTCGCTGTATGTGAATGCCGTGCGTGGGGTGATGAACGAAGCCTGGCGCATGAGCCTGATCAGCCAGGACCACCTGCTCAAGATGCGCTCGGTCAAGGCGGCGCCCGGGACCCGACTGGGCCAGGGGCGCAATTTGCGCCGCAGCCTGATTCGCGAACTGATGGAAGTCTGCGCTGCCGACCCGCGCCCTCAGGGCCTGCGGGATGCGGCGGTGATCGGCATTTTGTATGGGTCGGGCATGCGCAAGTCAGAGTCGGTGAACCTCGACCTGGCGCAGATCAACTTCGAAGAACGCAGCCTGCGCGTGACCGGCAAAGGCAACAAGGCGTTGATCAAGTACGCGCCCGCCTGGGCATTTGAAAAGCTGACAGCCTGGCTGGACTTTCGTCGCGAGCAGCTCAAGGACGGCGAGCAGGACGATACGTTCCTGTTCAACCGCATTCGCCGGGGCAGCCATATCACCCGTGAGCGCATTACCAAACACGCGATTTATTACATCGCACGTCAACGCGGCGAACAGGTTGGCGTGAAAATCATGCCGCATGACTTCAGGCGTTCGTTCATCACCCGGGTGATTGAGGAACATGACCTGTCAATCGCGCAGAAACTCGCGCACCACAGCAATATCCAGACTACCGCCAGCTATGACGTACGCGACGACAATGAGCGGCGGCGGGCCGTGGACCGGTTTGATTTATGACTTCAGTCAACCATGTGAGAGGGGGCTTGCTCCAGAAGACGCAGGGTCAGCGACTCACTGACTGACCCAGCGCTATCGGGAGCAAGCCCCCTTCGTTACTTGGTGCTTTACCGAGATTAAAGGATTGGCTTGCCGCCGGTAACCGCGTAGCGCGAACCGGAGATATAGCTGGCTTCATCCGAGGCCAGCAACACATAGATCGGCGCCACTTCTACCGGCTGGCCGGGGCGCCCCAGTGGGGTTTCGCTGCCAAAGCTCTGCACGTCTTTGTCCGTCATGGTCGCTACGATCAGCGGTGTCCAGATCGGGCCCGGCGCCACGCTGTTGACCCGAATGCCTTTGTCACCCAGCAATTGCGCCAGGCCGCCGGTGAAATTGGCAATGGCGCCCTTGGTGGCGGCATAGGCCAACAGCGTTGGCTTGGGCATGTCGGAATTGACCGAACTGGTATTGATGATCGAACTGCCGGCTTTCATGTGGGGCAGGGCGGCCTTGCAGATGCGAAACATTGCGGTGATGTTGATATCGAAGGTCCGCACCCATTCCTCGTCTTCGATCTCTTCGAGGGTTTCGTGGGTCATCTGGAACGCGGCGTTGTTGACCAGGACGTCAATGCGCCCGAACTGTTCGACGGTCTTGTCGACCAGCGCCTGGCACGTGGCCTTTTGGGCAATATCGCCGGGCAGCAACAGGCACTGGCGGCCCGCTTCTTCAACCCAGCGTGCGGTCTCCTTGGCGTCTTCATGCTCGTCCAGGTAAGCGATGGCCACATCGGCGCCTTCACGGGCAAACGCAATGGCGACGGCGCGGCCAATGCCGCTGTCGGCACCGGTGATCAGCGCGATTTTGTTGGCCAGCCGGCCCGTGCCCTTGTAGCTCTTCTCGCCGCAGTCGGGGTACGGGTCCATTTTCTTCTGGGAGCCGGGTACGGATTGGGCTTGGGGGGCGAAGGGTGGGCGAGGGTAGTCAGTCATCTCAGTCTCCATAGGTCTTCAAGGGTGCTATGGAGTTAGTAGTTTTGCCGGCGGCGATAGTTGTAGCGGATGTCGGGCAAGCCCGACGAATGGTTTTCAGCCAGCCGCAGGCAAGAACTCAAGGCCTGGCAGCTCCAGCGTCGGAACGAGCCGGCTCAGGCGCTCGTACAGTTCACGCAACGTGTGGGCGTGGCGGCTCGCTCTGGGCCAGACCAGATAGTAGCCATCACCCGAGGCGACGGCCGTTGCGCAGGGCAGCGTGATCAGGCCGTCGCGCACATCGTTGGCCACCAGGTGCAGGTCGCCGATCGAGACACCATGGCCGCGTATGGCAGCCGAAATCGCCTGGTCTAGCGTATCGAAGACCTTGCCACGGTCCAGGTCGATACGCGCGTCAGACGGTTGGGCGGCCAGCCAGCGTCGCCAGTCCCTGCGGTCGGCAGTGGGGTGGATGAGTTCGGCCTCGGCCAGGTCAGTGTGCACCCAGCCGGGCGCGCAAATGGGGATCAACCATTCATCAAACAGTTTGTGTGCGTGCACATCGGCGCCGAACTGACCGTTGCCGAGCAAAATCGCGCAGTCGTAAGGCTCTGCGTAAAAGTCCACGCTGTCGAAATCCATCCAGACACTTGCCAGCTGTATCGCCATTTCAGGCGCGCTGAGCTTGAGGAGGTCCAGCGTGTGCAGCAGCCAGCGCATGGTCAGCGTCGATGGAGCCTTCAAACGTAAATCGCCAGTGCCAGCCCGGAAAGGCGCGCACGCCTGTTCGATGATGCGAAAGCCGACCTTGAGTTCCTGCGCAAGCCGTTCGCCCGCAACGGTGAGTTGCAGTCGAGGCCCGAGGCGTTCGAACAAGCGACAGTTGAGGAGGCCCTCGAGGGTTTTGATATGGCGGCTGACCGCACTTGGAGTCAACGACAAGGCTTGCGCCGCGCGTGTAAACGAAGACGTGCGGGCCGCCACTTCAAAGGCGCGCAGGGCATACAGTGGTGGAAGGCGTTCGGCCATGGAGGGGCAGTCATTGTGATTAAAACTCATAGTAGGGCACAGGCTTTTACGTTTTTCAACGCGCGCGGCCTGGCGCAAGCTCACACGCCTCACTTCACAAGGCGTTTAAGCGCGATGAATAGCTCGTTACTTCTGATTTATGTCTTCAGCGTAGTGGCCCTGATTGTCACGCCCGGGCCGGTGGTGGCGCTGATCATCACTACCAGCCTGCAATCCGGAAGCCGGCGCGCACTGTTGACGGCGGCGGGCACCAACCTGGCGTCGCTGATCCTGGCCCTGGTGGCGGTACTGATTTTGTCGGGGAGTTTTTCCGTCAGTCCAGGCTTGCTGAGCGCGATCAGCTTTGTGGGCTGCCTGTTCATCTTGTACCTGGCGGTCCAGGGGCTGCGTTATCCACCTGGGCCAGGTGTGCAGACCCGCTGCGCGCGCAGCGGTGTCGGCAGGGGTTTTCTGGTGGGAATTTCCAACCCCAAGGACATCATTTTCTTCGTCGCCTTCTTCCCTCAATTCATCCACGTGGCGGACTCGTTCAGTGCCAGCGTGGCGTGGTTGACCGGGTTGTGGGTGCTTATCGACTTTGCGGTGCTGGCGGGGTACATCGCCCTCGCGCGCCAGGCGTTCGCGCTGAAATACCGTGCGGCTATCAACCGCGTGGCGTGCCTGGTGCTGCTGGCCGTGGCCCTGATGGGTATCGTGCATTCAGGGCGTTTGCTGGGATGACGATGCGTATCAGCTGCGTGGCGAAGGCTGTAGATGCACGGGCAAGCGGCGCAGTGTCCACCAGGTGGTCAGCATGGCCGCGACTGCGCACAGGGCGATGCCGATCAACATCGGTGCCGGCGTATGGTCGGCGTACAACCCGATCAGGGTCATGGACACGGCAGCGGTGATCATCTGGATGGCGCCCAACAGGGCCGACGCGGAACCCGCAACGGCGCCGTGGTCCTCCAGGGACAACACGCCGGCCGCTGGCAACAGCAGGCCGAGAAAGCCAAAGCCGATAAACAGCAGCGTCATCATTACTGCCAGGTGATTGTCCCACAGTGTGGTGGCGGCCAGCAGCACCATGATCGCCGCCACCGCCATGACCGACCAACGAATCACCGGCGCCAGACCAAAGCGCGCGCTCAGGCGCGCGGTCATTTGGCTCATGGCGAAGAACGACGCGGCATTGAGCGCAAAGCACAGGCTGAATTGCGTCGGCGTCAGGCCGAAATATTCGATGTACACAAACGGCGCGCTGCCGATGAACACAAAGAAGGTCGCCAGTCCGAAGCCGCTGACCACCGCCAAGCCGATAAACACCGGGTCGCGCAGCAGTGCGCCGTAACTGCCGATGGCGGTGCCCAGGGTCTTGCCCAATCGGCGCTCGGCCGGATGGGTTTCCGGCAACTGCACAATGGTCATCACCAGGCACAGCACGGACACCACAGCCAGTACGGCAAACACTTCGCGCCAACTCCAGAGTGAAATCACCACGCTGCCGGCCAACGGCGCCAGGATCGGCGACACGCTCATCACCAGCATCAGCAAGGCCATCAGGCGCGCGGCTTCGTGGCCGGTGTACAGGTCACGAACAATCGCCCGCGGGATGACCATGCCGGCGCACGCGCCGAAGGCTTCCAGGGCGCGAAAGCCGATCAGTACTTCGATGCTCGGTGCCAGGGCACAGCCGACACTGGCCACGGCAAAAATCACCAGGCCGGCGTAGATCGGCGGCTTGCGCCCGTACACATCGCTGAGGGGGCCATAGAACAGCTGGCACACGCCGATGATCATGAAGAACACCGTCAGGCTCATCTGCACCGCCGCCGGCGAGGCCTGCAGGCTGGCGCCAAGGGTGGGCAGGGCGGGCAAGTAAC
>NZ_CAWPSZ010000013.1:0-140103 GCF_963890955.1 Pseudomonas sp. MF6747 | reverse complement strand
TTCAGTTCATCGGCGCCGACCACGGCGGACAGCGGGAAATGTGGAATGTCGGTCATGCAAGTTCTCGTTAAATTCTGCGGCACAGGCAATCCCCTGAGGTGGCCGGGCTTATCGTGGCTAGCGCTCGTTGTGGCGAGCGGGCTTGCCCCGCGTTGGGCTGCGAAGCAGCCCTAATACAAACAGCGCGGTTTTTTTCTGAAAGAACCGGGCGTGCGGTTTTGGGGCCGCTTCGCGACCCAGCGCGGGGCAAGCCCGCTCGCCACATGTCTGCTTGCCACAACAAAGCTGCTCGCGACAACAGTCGGTGCTCGTACGCTAGCTGTCTTCTTCTATGTCCAGCAACAGGTTTTCCAACGCCTCGCGGTATGCGCCGGGTTCTTGCCACAGGCCACGTTGCTGGGCTTCGAGCATGCGTTCGGTCATGTCGCGCAACGCGTCAGGGTTGTGCTGCTGCACGAAGGCTCGGGTGTCAGCGTCCAGCAGGTAAGCGTCGGCAAGCAAAGCGTATTGGTGATCATCGATCAGCGCCGTGGTGGCATCGAACGCGAACAGGTTGTCCACCGTCGCGGCCATTTCGAACGCACCTTTATAGCCATGGCGCTTCACGCCTTCGATCCACTTGGGGTTGGCCGCGCGGGCACGGATCACCCGGTTCAGCTCTTCCTTCAAGGTGCGGATCTTGGGCAAGTCAGGCTGGCTGTGGTCGCCATGGTAACTGGCGGCCTTGTCGCCGCTCAGGGTTTCCACGGCGGCGAGCATGCCGCCCTGAAATTGGTAGTAGTCGTTGGAATCGAGCAGGTCGTGCTCGCGGTTGTCCTGGTTTTGCAAGACCGCCTGCACCTGGCTCAGGCGCTGGGCGAACTGTTCGCGGGCGGCGGTGCCTTCATCGGAACCACCGTAGGCGTAGCCGCCCCAGTTCAAGTAGACCTCGGCCAAATCCTCGCGGCTCTGCCACAGCCGTGCGTCAATCGCGCCTTGGACGCCTGCGCCGTAAGCCCCCGGTTTGGCGCCGAAGATGCGCCAGCCGGCTTGTTTTGCAGCGGCGCTCTCATCCAGACCGGCGTTGAGCAGTGCCTCACGTTCGCTACGCACCTTGGCCGCCAGCGGGTTCATGTCATCCGGTTCATCCAGCGCCGCCACCGCCTGCACCGCCGCGTCGAACAGGCGGATCAGGTTGGCGAAGGCATCACGGAAGAACCCGGACACGCGCAGCGTTACGTCAACGCGCGGACGGTCCAGGAGGCTGATCGGCAGGATTTCAAAGTCGTCCACGCGCTGGCTGCCCGTGGCCCAGACCGGGCGCACGCCCATCAGCGCCATGGCCTGGGCGATATCGTCGCCGCCGGTGCGCATGGTCGCGGTGCCCCATACCGACAAGCCAAGCTGGCGCAGGTGATCGCCGTGGTCCTGCAGGTGCCGTTCAAGGATCAGGTTGGCGGACTGGAAGCCGATACGCCAGGCCGTGGTGGTGGGCAGGTTGCGCACATCCAAGCTGAAGAAATTGCGCCCGGTGGGCAGCACGTCCAGGCGTCCACGGCTCGGCGCGCCGCTGGGGCCGGCCGGTACGAAGCGACCGCTCAAGGCATCCAGCAAGCCGCGCATTTCCGCCGGCCCGCAGGCATCCAGGCGTGGCGCGACGACGATGCGCAGGCTCTCGATGACCGACTTCACGTCTTCCCAGCCGGGCTCTTCAAGCTGCTCAAGCGGCCCTTCCAGCGCCTGTTCGATCAAACGCGCGGCATACAGCTCCAGGCGCTCGCGGGTATCACCGGCGGTGCGCCACAGCTGTTGATCGATCTTTTGCAAGACCTCGGGTCGGCGCCCGGTCCAGGGCTCGGCCAGGGCGCAATCGAGCGGGTCAAAACCCAGCTCGAAGGCCTTGGCCAATACGCGCAGCAAACTCGATTGCGGGCCACGGCCATCGCCGCGCGGGATGCGCAGCAAGGCCAACAAGGTGTCGATGCGCAAGCGGCCGTCGGGCGACTCGCCAAAGATATGCAGACCGTCGCGGATCTGCGACTCCTTCAAGTCACACAGGTAGGTGTCCAGGCGCGGCAGCCAGACCGCGGCGTCGGCGTCGTTATCCAGCTCAAGTTCCTGGTCGATACGGGTTTCGCGTACCAGCTTGAGGATGTCTTTTTGCAGTTCGAGCGCGCGGCGCGGGTCGAGCAATTGCGCTTCGTAGTACTCGTCCGCCAACAGCTCAAGGTTGCGCAACGGGCCGTAGGTTTCGGCGCGGGTCAGCGGCGGCATCAGGTGGTCGATGATCACCGCCTGGGTGCGGCGCTTGGCCTGGGCGCCCTCGCCCGGGTCATTGACGATAAAGGGATAGATGTTCGGCAGCGGCCCCAGCAGCGCATCGGGCCAGCAATTTTCCGACAGCCCCACGCCTTTGCCCGGCAGCCATTCGAGGTTGCCGTGCTTGCCGACGTGGATCACGCCGTGGGCGCCGTAGGTGTGGCGCAACCAGAAGTAAAACGCCAGGTAGCCGTGCGGCGGCACCAGGTCCGGGTCGTGGTACACCGCACTGTGGTCGACCTGATAACCGCGCGCGGGCTGGATGCCGACGAAGGTCTGGCCCAGGCGCAGGCCGGCGATCATCATGCGCCCGTCGCGGCACATCGGGTCGTTGTGCGGCGTGCCCCAGCGCTCCATGACCGCTTGGCGATTGGCCTCGGGCAAGCGTTTGAACATCGCCTCGTAGTCGTCCAGGCCCAGGCTTTGATGACACGGGCGCAGGTCGAGGCTGTCCAGGTCATTGGTGACGCCGCCGAGCAGTTCATGGATCAGCGCGGTGCCGCTGTCGGGCAACTCACTCGGCACCGGGTAACCTTCGGCTTGCAGCGCGCGCAGGATGTTCAGCGCCGCTGCCGGCGTGTCCAGCCCCACGCCATTGCCGATGCGACCGTCACGGGTCGGGTAGTTGGCGAGGATCAGCGCAATACGTTTTTGTGCATTCGGCACCCGCGCCAGCTCGACCCAGCGCCGTGCCAGCTCGGCGACAAAATCCATGCGCTCGGGCGCGGCGCGGTAGCACACCACGTCGGACTGGCTGCGCTCGCTGCGCCAGGCCAGGTCCTTGAAGCTGATCGGGCGGCTGATGATGCGCCCGTCCAGCTCCGGCAAAGCGATGTGCATGGCCAGGTCGCGCGGGCCGAGGCCCTGTTCGCTGGCCTCCCAGCCGGGCTGATTGTCCTGGGCGCAAATCGCCTGGATCACCGGGACATTGCGACGAAACGGGCGCAGGTGCGGCGCTTCGGGGCTGGATTGAGCAAAGCCGGTGGTATTCAGAATCACCGCCGCCTGCACTTCATCCAGCAAGTCTTCGACCACTTTCAGGCAGCCGGGCTCTTTCAGACTGGCCACCGCCATCGGCAACGGGTTGAGGCCTGCCGCCTGCAAGCGCTGGCAGAACACGTCGATAAAACCGGTATTGGCCGCCTGCAAATGCGAGCGGTAGAACAGCACCGCCGCCACCGGAACATCGGCCTGCCAGTCCGCCAGCCAATCATTGAGGCGAGCGTTGGCTTTGTGGGGGTGATAAATCGCGGTGCGCGGCAGGGTTTGCGGCTCGGACCAGACGTAGTCGCGGCCCAGGTAGCTGCTCGCCAGGCAGCGATAGAAATCCAGCGCATTGTCCAGGCCGCCCTGGCGCAGGAAGTGCCAGAGTCGATCGCGCGCTTGAGCATCTACGGTGCTCAAGCCGCTGAGTTCCGGGTCTGGGCGATCATCGCCCGGCACCAGAATCAGTTGCACGCCGCGCTCGGCCAGCTCCACCAGGCGTTCAATGCCGTAGCGCCAATAACCGATGCCGCCGTGCAGCGAAATCAGGATGACCTTGGCGTGGCGCAGCACCTCATCGACGTACAGGTCGACCGAGGCATGGTTTTGCACCTGCATCGGGTTGGCCAGGCGAACGCTGGGGTAGTCGTCGGGCAACTGCTGAGCCGCTTCGGCCAGCAGCGCCAGGCTGGAGTCGCCGCTGCACAGGATCACCAGTTCAGCGGGGGTTTGGCCTAAGTCGGCAATATTGTCGTCCGAGACGAAACCACCGGGCTGGGTCCTGAGCAGGTGCATGGGTTAAACGCTGAGGGCGGCGCGCAGTTGCGCTTCAAGACCCGCCGCATCCAGTTCCTGGCCGATCAGCACCAGGCGCGTGATGCGCGCTTCGTCGGCGCCCCAGGCGCGGTCGAAATGTTTGTCGAAACGCGTGCCCACGCCCTGAATCAACAGGCGCATCGGCTTGTTCGGGATTGCCGCAAAACCTTTGACGCGCAGGATGCCGTGTTGCACCACCAACTGGGTCAGGGCGTCGAGCAGCAGCGCTTCGTCGGCTTGCGGCAGGTCGATGGAGATGGAGTCGAAGGCATCGTGATCGTGGTCATGGTCGTCTTCACCGTCGTGGTGATGATCGTGATGGCTGTGGCGGCCGTCGATGTGTTCTTCGGAGCCGGCGCCCAAGCCAATCAGCACATCCAGTGGCAGGCGACCACTGCTGGCTTCGATGATTTTCACCGCGGGCGGCAGCTCTTCGGCGACTTCCAGGCGCACGCGGGCCAGGTCTTCAGGGCTGATCAGGTCGGACTTGTTAAGGATCACCAGGTCGGCGCTGGCCAGTTGGTCGGCGAACAGCTCGTGCAGTGGCGACTCGTGGTCCAGGTTCGGGTCGAGTTTGCGCTGGGCGTCGACCTGGTCCGGGAACGCGGCGAAGGTACCGGCGGCCACGGCCGGGCTGTCGACCACGGTGATCACGGCGTCAACCGTGCAGGCGCTGCGGATTTCCGGCCACTGGAAGGCCTGCACCAGCGGTTTTGGCAGGGCCAGGCCTGAGGTTTCGATGAGGATGTGGTCGAGGTCGCCGCGACGGGCGACCAGTTCGCGCATGACCGGGAAGAATTCTTCCTGCACGGTGCAGCACAGGCAGCCGTTGGCCAGTTCGTAGACGCGGCCGTTGGCTTCTTCTTCGGTGCAACCGATGGAGCACTGCTTGAGGATTTCACCGTCGATGCCCAACTCGCCGAACTCGTTGACGATCACGGCGATGCGACGGCCCTGGGCGTTGTCGAGCATGTGGCGCAGCAAGGTGGTTTTGCCCGAGCCGAGAAAGCCGGTAACGATGGTGACGGGGAGTTTGGCCAGTGTTTTCATCGGATGCCCTTTGGGGCGGGCATACGGGACGATAGGCCCTGCGGCGGCGCGCAGGAGCGGATTTCGTCACCGGATCACCCCGCCCGGTTGAAGTAGAAAATCGGTTACGAGGCAGGTCTCCTGGCTTGGGGCTTGCGGGTCTTGCGACCGGCGCTGGCTGCGCCTTCCCGCCATGGGTTAATGGCAGTGGCGTGGCAGGCAGTTGAACCCTTTACAGTTGCGGGGGCAGCCGCGGCTTGGACCGCGTTCCCTTCTTAGCTTCGGCGTGGGCCGAAGAACCTCGAGGGTGCAAGGCTACGCAGTGCGTGGGGGATGGTCAATGATGGGGTTGGGTTGGGCTGGGTTGGTTGGTTGGTGTACATATCCGTTGCTGCGGTCACGGCGGCTATAGGTTCCGCTCTTACAGCGGGTCACTTTGGAAAAGCCCCAAAGTAACCAAAGGGCTCTTGCCCCACCACTCGGCACCTCGCTTAGGCTCGGTGTGCCCGAACGAAGGCTTGAATCCGTGGGCCGCCGTGACGGGCCATCCATGGCCCAACACGGCTAACCCGGCGTCCTGCCGGGTTACCCACGGATTCAAACCTGCGTTCGGCCAGCGTGGTTTAACGGGGCGCCTAAGATCAAAGTCAAAAGCAGATCAAGATCAAGATCAAAAGCAGAGCACGGCGGCCTGGTAGCCGACCTGAGTGGTTAGATCAAAAGCGAAGGCGAGGCGGCCTGACAGCCGACCTGGTTCTTGAAGATGAACTCAATCAAAGGTGGGAGCTGGCTTGCTCGCGAAGGCGGTTGGTCAGTGACATATGAGCTGACTGAACCACCGCCTTCGCGAGCAAGCCCGCTCCCACATTTGGATCTCAGTGCATCAGACAAAGAGGTGTTGCTGTGCTGTTGCCCTGCTTTTGCTTCAACCACTCAGGTCGGCTACTAGGCCGCCGTGCTCTGCTCTTGATCTGCTTTTGATCTTGATCTGACAGGCCCCGTCAACCACGCTGGCCGAACGCAGGCTTGAATCCGTGGGTAACCCGGCAGGACGCCGGGTTAGCCGCGTTGGGCCATGGATGGCCCGTCGCGGCGGCCCACGGATTCAAGCCGGAGTGAGGGCACACCGAGCCTAGGCGAGGTGCCGAGTGGTGGGGCAAAGACCTTTTGGTTACTTTTGGGGCGTTTGCCAAAAGTGACCCGCTGTAAGAGCGGACCCCTAAGTGGCCGTAACCGCAGCAACGGATATGTACACCAAACATCCCATTTGACTCCCCTCCCACCCCCATGCTCTCCTACACACCTTGTTTCGGGTGCCCTTCACAGGGTGAAACGGGAAACCGGTGACTTATGCCTGCGCATGAGAAGTCCGGTGCTGCCCCCGCAACGGTAAGCGAGCGAAGCGTCATAACCACTGTGCCTGTACGGCATGGGAAGGCGATGCTTTTTAGACCCAGCGTCCCTCGCAAGCCCGGAGACCGGCCCGAAAAATTTCAGATAACAAACCCGCGGTGGGCGGGCGCTGTTCAGAACCCTGCGTGCCCGGCTCGCAGGGTTTTCATGCGCTCGTTTCACCCCGAAACCCGAAGGGACGCGCCCATGTCGATCATCAGCAGCACCTCGCACTCCGCCAGTAGCACCGCCACCCTGAGCCAACGCCTGACCGCCGCCATCGGCGCGTCGATCCTCGGCGCGTGCCTGGTGTATTTCGCCGGTTTCTCGCATATCGAGGCGGTGCACAACGCTGCCCACGATACCCGCCACAGCGCCGCGTTCCCGTGCCACTGAGACCTGCCGACATGATCAAGCGCATCGCCCAAACCGCAGGCTTCACCGGCTTGCTCGCCGCCCTGCTGCTGACCCTGCTGCAAAGCTTCTGGGTCGCCCCGCTGATTCTGCAGGCGGAAACCTTTGAAAACGCCCCGGCCGCTGCCGAAGTCGTGCCCCATGTGCACGCTGAAGGCGCCGCGGCTCACACCCACGACGCCGAAGCCTGGGAGCCGGAAAACGGCTGGCAACGCGTGCTGTCCACCACTGGCGGTAACTTGGTGGTTGCGGTCGGTTTCGCATTGATGCTGGCCGGTCTTTACACCTTGCGTGCGCCAACCCGCACCGCTCAAGGGCTGCTGTGGGGCTTGGCCGGTTACGCGACGTTTGTACTGGCGCCCACCCTGGGCCTGCCACCGGAGTTGCCGGGCACCGCTGCCGCCGACCTGGCGCAGCGGCAGATCTGGTGGATCGGCACGGCGGCGTCCACGGCTGCGGGTATCGCGCTGCTGGTGTTTGGTCGCAATTGGCTGCTCAAAGGGCTGGGTGTGGCGATCCTGGCCGTGCCGCATGTGATCGGCGCACCGCAACCTGAAGTGCATTCGATGCTGGCTCCAGAAGCGTTGGAAGCCCAGTTCAAGATCGCCTCGCAACTGACCAACGTCGCGTTCTGGCTGGCACTGGGTCTGATCAGCGCCTGGCTGTTTCGCCGCAACCGCGACGATCAATACTCGGCATGACGCTGGTGGTCGGGCTGGGTTGCCAGCGCGGGTGCGATGTTCACACCCTGCTCGGCCTGTTTGACGCCGCCCTGGCCGAGGGCGGTATCGAGCGCCAGCGCATCACCGCGCTGGCCAGTATCGACCGCAAGCGGGATGAACCGGGGCTGCTTGCCCTGGCGCACATGTTGAACCTGCCGTTGCGGTGTTTCAGCGCAACGCAATTGGCGGTGCTTGAACCGCGCCTCAGTCACAGATCGGCGGTCGCGTTTGCCCATACCGGCTGTTACGGCATCGCCGAAAGTGCCGCCCTGGCCTTGGCTGAACAGCTCTCCCACCGCCCCGCCCACCTGCTGATCACGCGCAAAAAAGTCGCTCAGGCCACCTTTGCATTGGCCTGCGCCGACTAAAAACCCGATAATTGCCCTTCTCGATCATGAGCAATCTTCATGCTCGCCCGTTTTTCAACAGGAATTCCCATGACCGTCTACTTCATCGGCGCAGGCCCCGGCGACCCGGAATTGATTACCGTCAAAGGCCAACGGTTGATCCGCAGTTGCCCGGTGATCATCTATGCCGGCTCACTGGTGCCAGCGGCGGTGTTGGAAGGTCACCAGGCGGCACAGGTGATCAACAGCGCCGAATTGCACCTGGAACAGATCATCGACCTGATCAAGGCTGCCCATGCCAAGGGCCAGGATGTGGCGCGCGTGCACTCCGGCGACCCCAGCCTGTACGGGGCGATTGGCGAGCAGATTCGCTGCTTGCGCGAGTTGGGCATACCGTTCCAGATCATCCCGGGCGTTACGGCGGTGGCGGCGTGTGCGGCGTTGCTGGAGACGGAGTTGACCCTGCCGGATATCGCGCAAAGCGTGATCCTGACGCGCTATGCGGATAAAACCAGCATGCCGGCCGGTGAAGACTTCGACAGCCTGGCGCGCCACGGCACGACCATGGCGATTCACTTGGGGGTTAATCATCTGGCCAAGATCGTCGCCGAGCTGCTGCCGCATTACGGCGCAGACTGCCCGATTGCCGTGGTGCACCGGGCGACGTGGCCAGATCAGGATTGGGTGGTGGGTACGCTGAGTGATATTGCCGAGAAAGTGGCAGCTAAAGGCTTTCGGCGTACGGCACTGATTGTGGTCGGGCGGGTGCTGGCGAATGACAGCTTCAGTGAGTCCTCGCTGTACCGTGCAGGCCACGCGCACCTCTATCGGCCCTGAAGCAATGCGCTCAAAAAATGTAGGAGCGGTCTTGCTCGCGAAGACGGTGGGTCAGTTGCAGATGTACTGACTGATACACCGCATTCGCGAGCACGCCCGCTCCCACAGTTAATCTTATTTGGCAGAAATACCGCACAAGGTACTGAATTTAAAGCATAAAAAACGGCGCTCACGGGGCGCCGTTTTTTTGTTCGCAGCGAACACCTTACTCAGTAGTAGGCGTTTTCTTTCTGCGTGTGGTCGGTGACGTCGCGTACGCCCTTGAGCTCGGGGATGCGCTCGAGCAAGGTGCGCTCGATGCCTTCACGCAAGGTCACGTCTGCCTGGCCGCAGCCCTGGCAACCGCCGCCGAACTTGAGTACGGCAATGCCGTCTTCGACGACATCAATCAGGCTGACCTGACCGCCGTGGCTGGCCAGCCCCGGGTTGATCTCGGTTTGCAGGTAGTAGTTGATGCGCTCGTTGACCGGGCTGTCAGCGTTGACATTCGGCACCTTGGCGTTGGGCGCCTTGATGGTCAACTGGCCGCCCATGCGGTCGGTGGCGTAGTCGACCACGGCGTCATCGAGGAAGGCTTCGCTGAAGTTGTCGATGTACGCGGTGAAGCTTTTCAGCCCCAGGGCGGTGTCTTCAGGTTTCTCTTCTCCGGGCTTGCAGTAGGCGATGCAAGTCTCGGCGTATTGGGTGCCGGGCTGGGTGATAAAGACGCGGATGCCGATACCTGGGGTGTTCTGCTTGGACAGCAGGTCGGCCAGGTAATCGTGGGCGGCGTCGGTAATGGTTATGGCAGTCATGGAAACTCCTCACAGGCTTGCGGGCAGTTTACGCCAAATCATTACAGAGGTACAAAGTCCTAGTGTTTTTGTCGGGATAAATTCGACCGCTCGTCGCCATCAAACCAACCTTTGAGCACGCGATAACTGCCCTGCTCCAGCCATCGGTAGCTGCCCATGGCGCTCAGGCCGATGATCACCACGCACACGGCCAGCACGGCATAAGGGTTCAGGGCGTAACGCTGGGCCAGATAACCGCCGGCCGAAAGCACCAGCACGTGCAGCAAATACACCGAATAGGAGCAGTCCCCGAGCACTTTAAACAGACGATAGTTGACGAAGAATCGCTCAAGCGCCACGCACGCCACCACCAACACCGCGCTGGGCAGGCCCCAGGTCAAGGCGCGGGGCGAGGCCGGCCAATGATAGATCGCCAGCAGCGCTGCGACGATTCCTAGCAGCGGCAGCCATAACCCCGGGCGAATCCAGCCCTTGCGGTAGAGCATGCCGATGCCGATGCCCATCAGAAATTCGACGACAATGTCCGAGCGATAGAACTCACTGATCCAGCCAAACGAGGTCCAGGCCTCGCAGACCGCAAACAGCAACGCCGCCACCACCAGCAGTCGCCATTGCCGACGGAACAGCAAGGCCCAGGCAAACAGCAGGTAAAAAAGCATCTCGTAGTTCAGCGTCCAACCGACGTTAAGGGTCGGGTACACGCCATAACCGCCGGGGTTTTGCGAAGGAATAAACAACAGCGACATCAACACATGGGCGGCATCGACGCTCTGGTCCGGCAGCATTGGCCGGGCGACCACCACCAGTAATGCCATCAGCAGCGTGTAGAACCAGTAGGCCGGCACGATGCGCAGCAAACGGTACAACAGGAAACGCCAGGGCGGCAGGTCCTTGTCCTGGGTAGACAGGAAAATCACCAGGCCGCTGATGACAAAAAACACGTCCACGCCCGCGGCGCCCTTTTCGACAAATAACCTTCCCAAGGCCGTATCGGCCTTGAAACCGAAGAAAATCTGCATGAAGTGGTGCCCTACCACCGTCCAGGCCGCCAGCGCGCGCAACGCCTGTACCGAGATCAACATTGTTTGCCGCCCTTCCCAACTCATCTAGATGAAGTTGGGACCATGGCGGACGGTCAAAGGTCGATCAAAGATTCTCGTAGCGGTTCATGTCCAGCACGCCTTCTTCCACCGGCGTGGTTTCACGGATGTACTGCGACGCGTCATGGAAATACTGCCAGAACAGCGGATGGCTGCGGCGCACGCCCCAGCGATCGACGATCTTCTCGAAGCGCTTGGCGTCCCTGGCATTTTCCATTGCCGCCACAAACTCCGGCACTTCCTGCGCGGGGATATTGAAGATGAAGTTCGGGTAGCTGCTGAGCACACCGGGGTAGATGGTCACAGTGTCCAGGCCCGGTTGATAGCGATAAGCCTCACCCAACAGGAACGCCACATTACTGTGCGCCCGGTTGCGCAGCATGCTGTAGAACTCGCGTTTGCCACTGGCCGTTTCGATCCGCAGCAGGCTCGCCTCGGGCAATTGATCAATCACCTTGAGCCCCGCCGCCGGCCTCGACGTCAGGCGACTGAGCGCCTGCTCCGCAGCCTGCAACGCCGGCTCAATGCCGTCGCGCGAGCAATAGGCACTGGTGCAGCGGTTGATCGGATCCGGGCTGGCATTCAAATAGCCATAACGCGTCAGCAATTGCTTGGCAAAATCGCGCTTCGGGTCCTTTTCATCCAGGTGCAAGCCGCTCGGTTTGTCATCATCAATCGCTTCATAGTCCAGCCACAGCTTGAGCTTGCCGCTGTTCTGGTACCAATCGTCCATAAAATCATCGCGGGTATCCGCCGGCATCAGACGCAGGAAGTTCTGCTCGGCGCCATTGCGGATCAGGTCGAAGTACAGCCGGGTCTGGGCCTGGTGCGACACGTTGCCGAACACATCGAAGTTCACCGCCAACTGGTAATAAGTGCGTTCCAGCAACGGGTAATCGAACAACCACATCGTTTGCGGCACTTCGCCGATCAGGCCCTTGGTCACCGAGGCACTGTCGAAATGGCGGAAAATGCTCAACAAGGCATTGTCGTTACCCGCCCACAGGGTCGACCAACTCGGCGGCGGCAAGTCTGCGTAGCTGTCACGGCGCAAGGCCTCGTAGTGGTTACGCTTGTCGCGATAGGCCAGCCACAGGCCGAGCACGCTGCCCACGTCGTCGTTCTGCCCCGGCATCGCCAGCAATGGCGTGGCCTGGCCGCGATAACGCGCATCGGTGATGTACAGGTCGTGGTCCGGGTCCTGGAACAGGGCCCAGAAATTATCGCGAATCACGTCCGTGGCGATCTGCCCACGGCACACCGGCCCGCGAATAAAGGTGCGCACGAAGTATTCGGCGTTATCGAGCATGAACTGGTAACGCGCCTTGGCCGGAATTGCCTCAAAGGTCTCGAACGGGTTGGCCCGGCGCCCCGGACCGTAGCCCGGCAAGGCGTTGACCTGCCAGTCACCGGCGTAGAACAGCGCTTTGATGCGCGCCATTTTCGCCGCGCTGAACGGGTAAGTGATGTGCGTTTTGTGCACGATCACGCCCTGCACCGGCCAGAGGCGGTAATAAACGTTGGTGCCTGGATCATCGTTGGGGCGACGGGTGGCGATCAGATCAATCGGCTGGCCGCTCGGCGTGCGTGAGCGCACCCACTGGAAGAAATGCCCCGGCTCGCCGTTCTCGAAGTAAATGTGCGCCAGGAACAAATGCTCATACAACCAGCGCGCCACCAGGCTTTCGCGGGCGCCGGGCTGGTTGAACAGGTTTTCCCACTGCTGCACCTGCAAGGCTTCCCTGGCGCTGGGCGCCAGGCCTTGGTCATCAATCGGGGCGCCGGAGGCCAGCCAGCGCTGCAGCGTCTGGTATTGCTGGTCGGTCAGGCCGGTGACGGCCAGCGGCATGCCTTCCTTGGGATGCGCGCCGGCGTAGGCATTGAACTCGCCGGGCATGGCGCACAGGTTCTGGCGGTTCAGGCCCAGCATGATCTCGTCGGGCAATTTGGCATTGGGTTCAAGTGGCGCGTTATGACCCAGCTCCAGCATGCGCGCCATCAACGCGGCCTGGCTGCCCTGGGCGTCCAGCACCGAGTAAAAGCCCTTCTGCTGCCAGGCCTGCTTGCCGAAGGCGTCTGAGAACAAACGGGTGGTCGGTGCGGCCTGGCTGCGTTCGCCGTCGTAGACCGGCATTTTGGTCGCGCCGCGCGCAGCGCCCTCGGCACTGCCCAGGTTGAGCTGGCAGGCTGAGTCGTAACAGGCGTGGCAGGCCACGCACTTCTCGGTGAAGATCGGTTGGACGTCGCGGGTATAAGAGATCGCCGGGGCGGGACTGTTGACCGGTAAAGCCTGTGCCTGAGCGCAGCTGGCTATCAAGGCCAGAACGGCGCTGATGATGAGGCGAAGTGACATGTATCCGATCCCGATTCAATGCGTGCGATATAAAAGTGCCAGCAGTCTACCGGGCCATGCTACCCGCCAACATGAACGATATTCATGCAAAACCTGGACATGCTCTAAATCGGCACAGGTTTGTTATGATTCACGCCCTCCGAAATGCCTGACCAGAGTAGTCCCATGTCCGATCGTAGCGCTCGTCTGCAAGCCCTTCACCAAGCCCTCAAGGAACGCATCCTGATCCTCGACGGCGGCATGGGCACGATGATCCAGAGCTACAAGCTTGAGGAAAACGACTACCGCGGCAAACGCTTTGCCGATTGGCCGAGTGACGTCAAGGGCAACAACGACCTGCTGGTGCTCACCCGCCCCGACGTGATCGGTGGCATCGAAAAGGCCTACCTGGATGCCGGTGCCGACATTCTGGAAACCAACACCTTCAACGCCACGCGTATTTCCATGGCCGATTACGGCATGGAAGAACTGGCCTATGAATTAAACGTAGAAGGCGCGCGACTGGCACGCAAGATCGCCGACGCCAAAACCCTGGAAAACCCGGCCAAGCCGCGTTTTGTCGCCGGCGTGCTTGGCCCGACCAGCCGTACCTGCTCGCTGTCGCCCGATGTGAACAACCCTGGCTACCGCAACGTGACCTTCGATGAGCTGGTGGAAAACTACACCGAAGCCACCAAGGGCCTGATCGAGGGCGGCGCCGACCTGATCCTGATCGAAACCATTTTCGACACCCTCAACGCCAAGGCCGCGATCTTCGCCGTGCAAGGCGTGTTCGAGGAACTGAACGTCGAACTGCCGATCATGATCTCCGGCACCATCACCGACGCCTCCGGCCGTACCCTGTCGGGCCAGACCACCGAAGCGTTCTGGAACTCCGTCAGCCACGCCAAGCCACTGTCCGTGGGCCTCAATTGCGCCTTGGGCGCCAGTGAACTGCGTCCGTACCTGGAAGAGCTGTCGAACAAGGCCAATACCCACGTCTCGGCGCACCCGAACGCCGGCCTGCCCAACGAATTCGGCGAATATGACGAGTTGCCGTCGCAAACCGCCAAGGTCATCGAAGAGTTCGCCCAGAGCGGCTTCCTGAACATCGTCGGCGGCTGCTGCGGTACCACGCCAGGCCACATTGAAGCCATCGCCAAAGCTGTGGCCGGCTACGCGCCGCGCCCGATCCCGGACATTCCCAAGGCGTGCCGCTTGTCGGGCCTGGAGCCGTTCACCATTGATCGCAGCTCGTTGTTCGTCAACGTCGGCGAGCGCACCAACATCACCGGCTCTGCGCGTTTTGCCCGCCTGATCCGGGAAGACAACTACACCGAAGCCCTGGAAGTCGCCCTGCAGCAGGTGGAAGCCGGCGCCCAGGTGATCGACATCAACATGGACGAGGGCATGCTCGATTCGAAGAAGGCCATGGTGACCTTCCTCAATCTGATTGCCGGCGAGCCGGACATCTCTCGCGTACCGATCATGATCGACTCCTCCAAGTGGGAAGTGATCGAAGCCGGCCTCAAGTGCATCCAGGGCAAGGGCATCGTCAACTCCATCAGCATGAAGGAAGGCGTCGAGCAGTTCATTCACCACGCCAAACTGTGCAAGCGTTATGGCGCCGCGGTGGTGGTGATGGCCTTCGACGAAGCCGGCCAGGCCGACACCGAAGCGCGCAAGAAAGAAATCTGCAAACGCTCCTACGACATCCTGGTCAATGACGTCGGCTTCCCGCCGGAAGACATCATCTTCGACCCGAACATCTTCGCGGTCGCCACCGGTATCGAGGAGCACAACAACTACGCCGTCGACTTCATCAACGCCTGCGCCTACATCCGCGACGAGCTGCCGTATGCGCTGACCTCGGGTGGCGTGTCCAACGTGTCGTTCTCGTTCCGCGGCAACAACCCGGTGCGTGAGGCGATTCACTCGGTGTTTTTGCTGTATGCGATCCGCAACGGCCTGAGCATGGGTATCGTCAACGCCGGCCAGCTGGAGATCTACGACCAGATCCCGGCCGAGCTGCGCGATGCGGTAGAAGACGTGGTGCTCAACCGCACGCCGGAAGGCACTGACGCCCTGCTGGCCATCGCCGACAAGTACAAGGGCGACGGCAGCGTCAAAGAGGCCGAGACCGAAGAATGGCGTGGCTGGGACGTCAACAAGCGCCTGGAACACGCGCTGGTCAAAGGCATCACCACGCACATCGTTGAAGACACCGAAGAATCGCGCCAGTCGTTCGCGCGCCCGATCGAAGTGATCGAAGGCCCGCTGATGTCCGGCATGAACATCGTCGGCGACCTGTTCGGCGCCGGCAAAATGTTCCTGCCCCAGGTGGTGAAATCGGCCCGGGTGATGAAGCAGGCCGTGGCCCACTTGATTCCGTTTATCGAGCTGGAAAAAGGCGACAAACCGGAAGCCAAGGGCAAGATCCTGATGGCCACGGTGAAGGGCGACGTGCACGACATCGGCAAGAACATTGTCGGCGTGGTGCTCGGTTGCAACGGCTATGACATTGTCGACCTGGGCGTGATGGTGCCGGCGGAGAAGATCCTGCAGGTGGCCAAGGAGCAGAAGTGCGACATCATCGGCCTGTCCGGGCTGATCACGCCGTCGCTGGATGAGATGGTTCACGTGGCCCGCGAGATGCAGCGCCAGGACTTCCACCTGCCGCTGATGATCGGTGGCGCCACCACCTCCAAGGCCCACACGGCGGTCAAGATCGAGCCCAAGTACAGCAACGACGCGGTGATCTACGTCACCGACGCTTCGCGCGCAGTGGGCGTGGCCACGCAATTGCTGTCCAAGGAGCTGAAGGCCGGCTTCGTCGAGAAAACCCGCCTGGAATACATCGACGTGCGCGAGCGTACGTCTAACCGCAGCGCCCGCACCGAGCGCCTGAGCTACCCGGCGGCCATCGCCAAGAAGCCGCAGTTCGACTGGAGTACCTATACCCCGGTGAAGCCGACTTTTACCGGCGCCAAGGTGCTGGACAATATCGATCTCAAGGTGCTGGCCGAGTACATCGACTGGACGCCGTTCTTTATCTCCTGGGACCTGGCCGGCAAGTTTCCGCGCATCCTCGAAGACGAAGTGGTCGGTGAAGCGGCCACCGCGCTCTACGCCGATGCCCAGGAAATGCTCAAGAAGCTGATCGACGAAAAACTCATCAGCGCCCGCGCGGTATTCGGTTTCTGGCCGACCAACCAGGTGCAGGACGATGACCTGGAAGTCTACGGCGACGATGGCCAGCCGATTGCCAGGCTGCATCACCTGCGCCAGCAGATCATCAAGACCGACGGCAAGCCGAACTTCTCCCTGGCCGACTTCGTGGCGCCAAAAGACAGCGGCGTGACCGACTACATCGGTGGTTTCATCACCACCGCCGGCATCGGCGCAGAAGAAGTCGCCAAGGCCTATCAGGACGCGGGCGACGACTACAACTCGATCATGGTCAAGGCCCTGGCCGACCGCCTGGCCGAAGCCTGCGCCGAGTGGCTGCACCAGCAAGTGCGTAAAGAGCACTGGGGTTACGCCAAGGACGAGCAACTGGACAACGAAGCGCTCATCAAGGAGCAATACAGCGGCATCCGCCCTGCTCCCGGCTACCCGGCGTGCCCTGATCACACCGAGAAGGCCCAGTTGTTCCAACTGCTGGACCCCGAGGCGCGCGAAATGCACGCCGGGCGCAGCGGCGTGTTCCTCACCGAGCACTACGCGATGTTCCCGGCGGCGGCGGTCAGTGGCTGGTACTTCGCCCATCCACAGGCGCAGTACTTTGCCGTGGGCAAGGTCGACAAGGACCAGGTCGCGAGCTACACCGCGCGCAAAGGCCAGGACCTGGCCGTGACTGAGCGCTGGCTGGCGCCGAACCTGGGTTACGACAACTGATCGGCTAATGGCTCAGCGCGGCGATCTCCCGCGCTGACAGCACGTTTATCAAGGCCTGGCGCTGCACCTTGTTGGCCTTCTGCAACGCCTCCCATCTGCTGGAGGTACGCCGAATTCATGTCGGGGTAGCGATCCTCCAGCGCCGAGGCGCTGTCCGCCAGCGTCTGCTGCAGCCGGGCGAACGCGTCCGGGTACTGCTGCTGCAGATAATCGACCCAGTACGTGCGCGCCGTCAGTTGCTCGATGAACAGCGATGTCTGTTCGCGGGCCATGATCGTCGTATAGGCCGCCTCCAGGTCGACTGGCCGTACTCCGGAAAGACCTTCGTAAAGCATGCTTGCAGGTTGCCTGGGCAAAGCCAGGCGCCGGGCCAGGCCGATACGATAGGCCAGGCGTATTTCGGCCGGGTCGGTGCCCGGGTTTTCGCGAATCCGCACGCTCGCCACTTCCTCCAGCTGGTCCAGGCGGAATAAGCCTCTGGACAGGTTCAACAGGGCGCGCCCCTTGTCGGTGGGGTCGATGGCACGCAGGGCATTGAACTCATAGACTTCGACTTCCAGCGCGTTGAACAACAGCATGCGCCCATCCCCACAGGTCACCGCAAGCCTGGAAGCACGCGCGATGCCCATCAGCCGCTCGCACAAGGCTGCATCGCCATAGGCCGCCTCCAGCACTTGCCAAACCCGCCCGGCCAGGTCGGCGCGGTCGAGTTCGAAGTCTCGGGTATTACGCAGTTGCGCCAGAATGTTGGAGAAATCACCGCTGTCGTCCCGGGCGATCACCGTGTCCCATATCCTGTGTTTTTCCGAGTCGAGGGCCACGCCGGCAAACCAGCGTGCCTTTTGCACATCTGCAGGCTCAAGCTCTGGGTGAACGTCAGGATGTTCGTCATCGGACTCGGCCCCATACCCCGCCAGTTGATCGTCAATTTCCTCGGCACTGAAACCCAGCCCACGCCCGGTTTCGCGTTGATACTCGCGCAGGCGGATGAACGCTTCCTCCAGCAGCAGGTTGTCGGACAGATCGGTACCGGCCATCAAGGCAGCATGTTGTGGCTCAAATGCCTCGGCAGGGATGACGGCTATCGGGTAGTTGCTCCTGAGATCGAGACGGGTCAGCGCGGGAGCTTCCAATGCGCCGGTGGGCCATTCAGACAGCCGGTTGCGACTCAGATCCAGGCTTTGCAGGCGGTCGAGACCGGTGAGGTCGAAGGTACTCAGGGCGTTGCGCCCCACGTCCAACACTTGCAGGCGCGGCAAGTCACGCAGTTGGCGCTGCAACGGCACGTTGGCCGCCAGCGCGTTGTCGTTAATGCCCAGCTCGGTCAGGTCTGCCATCTGCGTTACGGCCTCGGGCAGCGTGCCCATGCGGTTGCCGTTGAGCATCAGGCGGTTCACGCGCGCAAAGGCGCGTAAAAAATCGTTCGAGGCGACCGTAAGGCGTACACCGCTCAGGTCCAGCGCCCGCACATGGTTGAAGGTAACCGGCAGCGCCGGCAGGTCACCGAGGATCAGGCCGCTCAAGTCCAGCGCAGCGTCACTGGCGGGTGTCTCGATGCCCCGCACGTCGCTCAGCGTCTCTCGCCAGCAGGCCAGCAGCCGATCAGCGGCGCGCCGGCGGTCGGTCGCGTTCACCCACTCGTTACGGTTGCGCACGGCTGGCCTGTCAATCCAGCCGTTCAACCGCTCGATCATCTGGGTGTGCTGCGCCTGCCATTGGCGCAGCGCCGTTTCGATCTGCGTGGCACTGACGTCCTGCGCCAGCCATGTGTCGATTTGCTTGCCGGCCTGGGTGGCATCCAGCTGTGGATCCAGGCGCTGCAAGCGCTCGGCCGAGGTCAGCGACGCCTCGGTGGCTTTTGGCGCCAATGCCAGCGGCACTATCAGGTCCGGTTGCTGCGACACCTCGACCGGGAAGAACAGGGGATCGCCGCCGGTCATGCCGGCTGCCAGCACGTTTCGATCAATCCCGAACGGCCTGACAAACATGCTCGCCATGGGTTTTCCGGCGCTGGTGCGGCGGGCAAAAGCCTGCGCCACGGCCAGCGCCGCCGGGCTCAAGCGGCAACCACGCAAGGTGGTACCGGCCAGCAGCGCATCGTGCCCCGCCAGCGCCGCCTCGGGAATGCCGGTGACCGCACTGTGGCTGAGGTCGAGAAACCCCAGGCGCGGCAGGTTCAGCACGCCCTCGGGCCAGTCGAGGATCGCGGTCTGCCCCAGGTTCAGCGACACCAGTTCTGTCAGCGAGGTGACGCTCAGCCGGCCGACGCGGTTCATCGACAAGTCCAGCCGTCGCAGCGCCTGGAGGCGGTTGAGCCGCGTCTGGGTAGGCGTGGTGATCGTCAGTTCGTTGCCACAAAGATTCAGGTCGCTCAGGTGCTCCAGCGTCTCAAGGGCCTGAGGCAGCTCGGTCAGGCGGTTGTGACTCAGGTCCAGTTCGCGCAGCTGCGCAAACCGGCCCACGAATGCATTCACCTGTGCCGCCGTGAGCTTTGCGCCGGCCAGGATCAAACGCCGGATCTGCGGGAACACCGTATCGCCCAGCGCCGGTAAATCGCCCGGCGCACCGTATTCGCGCAAGTCCAACGTTTCTCTCATCGGCTCGCCACGGCCTCGCGACGGACCCGCCAGCGGCTCGCGGGCCGCGTACCGGGCAGCCAAAGCGTCACGCCAGCACACGCGCAGCCTGTCCGCCAGCGTCTGGCGATGATGGGAGGGCATCTGCTCGCCCTCGACGCGCACCCCATCGCGGCTCTGCCATTCAACCAGTGGCGCATCCCAGGCGCGATACTCCGCGTGCAGCGCCTCGACTTTATCCAGCAACGCACGGCCCGCCAGGCCATCCTCGCTGAACGCGGCGAGTGCATTGGCCGCGAAGGCCGGTACGTGCGGCACCAGCGCCTCAAGGCGCCGCTCACAGTGCTGCGCGACGATGTAGGGCTCGTCCACCAGGTGCGCCGGATTGCCCTGCACGTAGTCAAACGCCTTCCGGAACGCCTGCGGTTCCAGCGCCTTCCAGTTCAACCTCAAGCGGCGCCACAAACGCTCATGCCCCGTGAACAGTTCATCGGGCAGTGAGGCGATCTGCACACCGGTCAGGTCCGCCGATTCAAGCGCCTCAAGCGCCAGCAGCCCTGCCGGCCATTCACGCAGGTTGCCGGCCAGCCGCAGTGTACGCAAACGTGGCAGCGCACGGTAATCCAGGGCCGGAAGACTGCCGGTCAGGTGCAACTGCTCCAGCTGGTTCATGCCTTGAAGGGCCTGGGTCAATGCCGGCGAATACTCACCGAAAAACGTCGGCAGTTCGAGCTTGAGCTCAGTGATGCGGGTGAGGCCCGGCAGCGCGTCGGCAAATGCAGCCATGTTGGCTGAGTCAATGAAAACATCGAGGGCTTCAAGCGCGCCAAACTGTTCGAAAAGCGCACCTGCGGCGAGCTGTGAACTGTTGATTCGCAGCTTGCGCACATGGGAAAAATCGGCAGCCCAGGTCGGCAACGGCTCGGTGCCCAACAGATTGAGCTCGAACAACGGAGCTTGCCCGCGGTACAAACCGTTTCTCCAGCCGGCAATGAGCCGCTCGGCGATATCGCGTCGGGTTGGCCAGTTGGCCCCACGAGGATACGCAGGCACGTCGCCCTCGACCCAGGTGTCCAGCGCTGCGCGCAAGCCCTCGAACTCCCTGCGCCGGTTCTCCAACAGGTGAAACACCTGCTGGTCGGAGTCACCGGCAAGCAGTCGACTCCTGACGAACTGCAATGCCTGCTGATCATCCAGATTGGGATAAATGTCCCGCACCCTGGCAACCAACGGCTCGTCGGCAAACCCCACCGCATCACCGCTGGCCGCGTAACCCAGTTGACCGGTCGGGCTTCGGACCCGGCGACCGGCGCCGGGTGTGAGCGGCTCGCGCTTGAGGATGCGCGACATGGCCTCGCGGTGGCTGCACGCGTAGTCCGCCACGTGTTTGCGCAACGCCTCAGCCGGCTCGCCCTGTAAGGACGCGCGTAGCGTCTCGGGCAGCGCGTGCAGCAGCGACTCAAACAGATTGCGACCGTACCGGGGAAGGCTATTGAGTGCCCTGCCCTCGGCATCCAGCAGGCGAAAACTCTCCCCCGCCTTGATCAGGTAATACCGCGTTGCGGCCTGCTCAGTGCCGATGCTGTCCACCAGCGGCCCGTTGATGCCGAGGGACCGTTCTTCTATGCGTATAGCCGGCGACCAACCGGGCAGTTGCTCGAGGCTGTGCAGCGCCACACGGTCACTGGCCGCAGAGGCCAGGTTGTCGCGGTACACGCCTGCCAAGGCGCGGCTCACACTGCCCCGATGCAGGTGCTCGCGAATGGCTTTGGCCAGGCGCAGGGGCACCCGGCCGCTGCTGCGCAGTTGGCTCAACTCGGCAGCGCTGGCACTGGCCAGCACCCGCTGCGCGGCTTCTGGCGACAGCGACGTAAAACTGCGCTGCAGCGCGCGAATATCCGCCTCTGGCGGCGCTCGTCGGCTCAGGAGGCTGTCGAACAGGGCCTTCTTGCGAGCCTGCGCCTGATCGGCCAGACGCTCTCTGAACACCTGTACCGGATCGGCGCCGGCCGGCATGCTTTCGCGGCCGAGCAAACGGCTGATTTGCGCTTCGTTGAGGGCGGCCAGCACGTGCGCCGGCAATTGCCCGGCATCGACTTGCGCCTGGGTCATCTTGATCGTGGGCCTTGCGCTGCCCGGCGACTCTGCGCCGAACCGCTGGGAAGCGCCCCAGGGTTCGGGGCCGCTGAACACCTCCACCACCTCCTCGACCGGCCAGCCCGGCATGTCCACGGCCAGCGGCACCATGAACTGGCAGAGGCCCTCCAGGCAGGCGCCTTCGCGGATTTGTTTAATTACCTCGTCCGCCTGACGGTCTGCCTCGAATAACCGCGCCACCTCCAACAACTCTGGCGGCGGCGCCTGTTGATCCATGTGCAGCTTGCGCAATTGATCATCACTGATCCCGCAGACGTCGGCGATCTGTTCCAGTTGCGCATCGGAAAATGGCTCCATGTGCAGTCCGCAGCGGCGCAGCAACGTGCTGCGACGCCATGCCAACGGCCGCTCCAGCGTGTGCCGCCAGGCACCGTGCCCGTTGTGTTGCACAACCGGCTGATAGGCGTCGATTTCAGTCGGGTGCTTGATCCGCCATTGCTTGCGCAGCGGGTCGAAAGTCTTTTCGTAAACATTGCCCTCCAGCGCAATGTAGGTTTTGCCTGCTACCGGGTATTGCCCCATTGCGTTGGGTTCAAGCCCCTTGAGCGAGACGCTGCTTTTGTAGGCCGCAAGGTCGGGATGCCACAAGCGCAGTTTGCCGAACGGCGTGACCACCCGGCTCATGCCGTTGACAAAGCGCGACGGCATAACCGGCGGCGCCCTGCCCGCCACGGCACCCAGCGCGGCCATGAACGCGACGTTCTGCATCACCGAGGCCAGATGCGCCCAGGCCTCTTCCCTGTCGCCAGCGTTCCACGCTTGCACGCCTTGATAAACCTCATAGCCGAGCTGTACGGCGGTGACGGCCATCATCACTTCGCCCAGCCCCGGCACCAAAAACGCCGCGACATTGACTAGGTTCAGGCCCCATTCGGCCCAGTGCTTGAGGCGATTGACCCAGGCGTCGTGATCGACTTGCGCGGTGGGTACCGCCAGCAACTTCGCGTTGGACCTGAGGCGCGCAAGGTGGCATTCGTACAGGTGACCGAATACCTCGGCGCTGATGAACGTCTCCTCGGGCTGCAGCTTGACGCTGTCGTTCCAGACTTCCTCGTACATCCCGTTGGCATAGGCCGCAGGGTTGTAATGGGGCCCTGGTGGCACCGGGTTCGGGTTCCAGCGCATCGTTTTCAGTTGGCTTTTAAGCCGCCGAAGGAACGTCTGCGCTTCATCCTGGGACAAGAAGCCGGTAAAAAACCGCTGGTAACCCACCGAGCGCAAGTTGAGCGCCAACTGCGTGGTGAACGCCTTGAGCGATGCGTATTCCCTGACTGGGTTGCGCGGATCACCGGGGATCCACACGATGACTCGACTGTCGCCAGCCCGGAGTTTGAGCAACTCGGCCGCCGGCAGGATAACGTCGATGAGCGTCGCCATGCCCGGCAACGGCTTGCGTGTGCTGGCGCCGATGATCAGCACCTCGCTCACCTGCGCCCCCAACAGGCTCAACTGGCTGTAAGCCACCGGCTTGCCATCCAGGGTCGGTGCGGGATGGGCATCGAGTATCGCCAGCAACGTGGCGTAGGCCGTGGCGCTGAGGGTGTTGCGCAGGCGAGCGATGTGGGCGTGCACCCGCAGCGTGTCCTTGTTTGCCTCGATCATCTGCCGACGCACCTGCGCCGCAGTGGCTGGCGTCTCAAACACGCGGCTCAGGTGTTGCTGGTATTGCTGACCCAGGTCCAGCTCGCGGCACAGGTTGGCGAAATCCGCAGGCTTGATCGACAGCTTGTCGCGCAGGCGGTAACGCCATTTCGCAAACGGATAACGGTTGCTTTCATCGTACGCCAGGATGTCCAGCGACCCCGCCGGCGCCAGCGCACTGGTTTCCTGCAGCGCGGTTTCATCAAACCGCTCACCGTCTTCGAAGTTGCGCAGCGCGGCTTGCAACAGCGAATGCTGTTCGAGCCGGTTGGGCGCGCGCAGGTGGAACAGCGCGGTGGTGTTGACGTCGGGTGTTTGGGCGAATGCCTTGTGCAATGCCTCGGCCAGCAACGGCTCGGCAAATTCAGTGAGGCCTTTGAAGTCTTTCAGCGTTTCGGCCAGGGCCTGGCTGGAGGCCTGGCGCCGGCGGCCGCTGTCTTCCAGGGCTTGGCGCACTGCTGGGCTGGCGGCGGCAATCGCCTCGGGATAGCCGCGCTTGAAGCGCTGCACCGGGTCGCGCGCGCGGTTGAGGGCCTCGATATCCGCCGCCGTCAGGTGTTTGATCCACCCGGGCAGACGGGCCTTGATGAACGGAGCATGAAGTGAAGAGGTGGGCATGTTTGACGATTCCTGATGCGTCTTGAAGAAGCATCAGAAAATCACGCTGGCGGCCCCCAGAAGCGGTGCACTTTTATGGCCTGCTGCGGGGAATTGACTATGCTTGCTCAGGATCGACCGGATCCGCATGACGAGGGTTTTATGAACGACTCACCCAATAAGCCCCCTACTTTCTGGCAAATGCTGCACAGCGTGATGGCCGCGGCCTTCGGGGTGCAAAGCGGAAAGAACCGCGCGCGCGATTTCACGCATGGCAAGCCCAGCCACTTCGTGATCCTGGGAATTGTGTTCACGGCGGTGTTTGCATTGACCCTGTTCGCCATCGTCAAGCTGGTGCTGCACCTGGCAGGCGTTTGAGTGCGCTCAAGGCGTTAACAGCTGCAAGCCGAACGGGTAGACGTAACCGGCCGGTTTGCCCTGGGCCGACAACGCCCGAAAATTCACGCCGTAGACCTGCGCCGCGTTGATGTCCAGTAGACGCTGGGCAAGGTCCGGGCCGATCAACTCAAACAGATCGAGCTTGCGTTCATTCACGCCGTTCTGGCGGATATCCAGCCCCAGCGCATCGTCATGCAGCAACACCATCGCCCAGCCGCCAAGGGTGAAGTGCCCTGCCACCAAAACGCTCAAGCGCCCATCAAGGCGAGCCCGCACTACCTCGGGCGAACTGTTGACGGCGCTGAACAGCACGTCCTTGCCCGGCGTACGCCCAGTGGCTTGCAGCGCCGCCATCGCGCCCAGCGCCATTTCATCATTGGCCGACCACACCATGGCGGTTTGCGGATAACGTTTGAACAGTTGCGTGGCCTGTTCGAACGCGCGCTGGCGGCTCCACTCGCCATACACCAGCTGGCGCATACGCACGTAGGGGAAATCGACCAGGGCCCGCCGTAAACCCTGCTCGCGCAGCTGCGCCGCCGGCGTGGTCTTGACCCCGGAAAACGCCAGCAGATCGAGGGTTTGGCCGGGTGCGACGGGGCCATGCTGACGCAGCAGCTCTGTGAGCATCAGGTAACCGGCCTCCTCATCATTGGCGATAAGACTGCCGAGCCAGTTGGGATAGCTGTGGGCATCCAGCAGTTGCACCTGGTCGCTGGTCAGGGCGTTATTCACGATCAGCAACTTGACCCGGCTGCCCTGAGCCATGCGCAGAATCTGCGGGGCGACGTATTGCTCATTCACCAGCACCAGGTAATCAGGCCGCTCGCTGCCTTGCAGCGCTTCCCGGGCCTGGGCCAGGGTGTTACGAGGATCGCGCTCGGAATAACGCACGCGCAAATCCAGGCCGAGGTCCTTGGCGGCGGCCTGCATGAATTGCGCGTAGTTGACCCAGAAGGTTTCCGTGGACGTGCCAGGGTTGAGAAACACCACCGACGCGGCGTGGGTCATGGCCCCGTACGTCGACCCCAGCAACCACGCACACGTAATAAGAACCTTCAACATAGTTGTCTGAACCTTGAACGTTGACGGCCATGATAGTGGCAATACGACAGTCAATCGAGGTCCAATCAACGCGAGTTTATTGGTGGCTGACCCAGAATACGGCGGTTCCTACCACCAGGATTATCAGAAACAAAATCGCCCAGGCATCAACGGTACTGTCGGGTTTACGGGCTTTGGTCGGATTGCTCATTGCATCGCCTCTTATCGGTTTTATAGGTGATTGCACTCAAACACGATCACAGTAAAGTTGATGATTGCCCGCATGACAAATGTGGGTATCGCGATAACCGTTCTCATTAGTCAATTTGGTTATTTACATATACTCAAACATCACTTTTGCGCATAAACGCAAACTGGTATCGTGCGCCGGCTCCGTTGGGAGTGCGCGGCCGTGCGCGCAGATTTGCCGAGAACAGGACCTATATGTACGTATACGACGAATACGATCAGCGCATCATCGAGGACCGCGTCAAGCAGTTCCGTGATCAGACCCGACGCTACCTAGCAGGTGAACTGAGCGAAGAAGAGTTCCGCCCTCTGCGCCTGCAAAATGGCCTTTATGTTCAGCGCTTTGCGCCGATGCTGCGGGTTGCCGTGCCTTATGGCCAACTGACTTCCCGTCAGACGCGAATGATGGCCAAGATTGCCCGCGACTTCGACAAGGGCTACGCCCACATCAGTACCCGCCAGAACGTCCAGTTCAACTGGCCGGCGCTGGAAGACGTGCCGGACATCCTGGCCGAGCTGGCCACGGTGCAGATGCACGCCATTCAGACCAGCGGTAACTGCCTGCGCAACGTGACCACTGACCAATTTGCCGGCGTGGCCGCCGATGAGCTGATCGACCCTCGTCCGTGGTGCGAAATCGTCCGTCAGTGGACCACCTTCCACCCGGAGTTCGCCTACCTGCCGCGCAAGTTCAAGATCGCCATCAATGGCTCGACCTCGGACCGCGCAGCCATCGAAGTGCACGATATCGGCCTTGAGCCGGTGCACAACGCGGCCGGCGAGCTGGGTTTCCGCGTGCTGGTCGGTGGTGGCCTGGGCCGTACGCCGGTCGTTGGCGCGTTCATCAATGAGTTCCTGCCCTGGCAAGACCTGTTGAGCTACCTCGACGCCATCCTGCGGGTCTACAACCGCTACGGCCGTCGTGACAACAAATACAAGGCCCGGATCAAGATCCTGGTCAAGGCGCTGACCCCTGAGGTATTTGCGCAGAAAGTCGACGCCGAAATGGAACACCTGCGCGGTGGCCAGACCACGCTGACCGAAGCCGAAGTACACCGCGTGGCCAAGCACTTCGTCGATCCTGAGTACAAGGCCCTGAGCAATCAGGACGCCGAGTTGGCTGCACTCGATCAGCAGCACCCAGGTTTCGCCCGCTGGCGCACCCGCAACACCCTGGCGCATAAAAAGCCGGGCTATGTCGCCGTGACCCTGTCGCTCAAACCCACCGGCGTGGCGCCGGGTGACATCACCGACAAGCAGCTGGACGCCGTCGCCGACCTGGCCGAGCGTTACAGCTTTGGCCAACTGCGCACCTCCCACGAGCAAAACATCATTCTCGCGGACGTCGAGCAGAGCCAACTGTTCACCCTGTGGGGCGAGCTGCGCGAAGGCGGTTTCGCCACGCCGAACATCGGCTTGCTGACCGACATCATCTGCTGCCCCGGCGGCGATTTCTGCTCCCTGGCCAACGCCAAATCGATCCCGATTGCCGAATCGATCCAGCGCCGTTTCGACGACCTGGACTACCTGTTCGACATCGGCGAGCTGGACCTGAACATCTCCGGTTGCATGAACGCCTGTGGTCACCACCACGTCGGCCACATCGGCATCCTGGGCGTGGACAAGAAAGGCGAAGAATTCTACCAAGTGTCCCTGGGTGGCAGCGCCAGCCGCGATGCGAGCCTGGGCAAGATCCTCGGCCCGTCCTTCGCCCAGGAAGCCATGCCCGAGGTGATCGGCAAACTGATCGATGTGTACATCGAACAGCGCACCGAAGATGAGCGTTTCATCGACACCTACCAGCGCATCGGCATCGACCTGTTCAAGGAGCGCGTCTATGCAGCGAATCATTAAGAACAACGAAGTCCTCGACGAAACCTGGCACCTGCTGCCCAAGGACGCGAGCTTCGACGGCATTTCCAACTGCGACGACCTGATCGTGCCGCTGGCCCTGTGGCGCGAGCACGGCCATGCCCTCAAGGCCCGCGACGGCGGCCTGGGTGTGTGGCTGGACGCCGATGAAGAAGCCGAAGAGATCGGCGACGACGTGGAGCACTTCCAGGTCATCGCCCTGAACTTCCCGGCCTTCACCGACGGGCGCAACTACTCCAACGCACGCCTGCTGCGTGACCGCTACGGTTTCAAAGGCGAGCTGCGCGCGATTGGCGACGTGCTGCGCGACCAGCTGTTTTATCTGCACCGTTGCGGGTTCGACGCCTTTGCCTTGCGTGCCGACAAAGACCCGTACGAAGCGCTGGAAAGCCTCAAGGATTTCTCGGTGACGTACCAGGCTGCCACGGATGAGCCGTTGCCGCTGTTTCGTCGCCGTTAAGTCTTCGCGACTGAAAAAGCCCTGGCCTGCCAGGGCTTTTTTTATGGCTTGAGTTTGATTGGTGCCCGCACCGCCGCTATGACGCCGAGCCACGCCAGGGCGGATTTTGCCAGTGCCGATGACGTAATCTTCACACTCGCAGGTGAACATCCGCCGTGATCGAGCTGTCCTCTACTGATCAGCAGCTTTTAACTCACTGACGATTGGAGTTCTTCATGGCGAAAATCAACCTGGCCCAGCAATTGGCGACCACCCTTGAACAGGCGGGCATCAAGCGCATCTGGGGCCTGACCGGCGACAGCCTCAATGGCTTGACCGACGCCTTGCGCACCATGGACAGCATCGAGTGGATGCACGTGCGCCACGAAGAGGTGGCTGCGTTTGCCGCCGGTGCCGAAGCCGCCGCCACCGGCGAATTGACGGTGTGCGCCGGTAGCTGCGGGCCGGGCAACCTGCACTTGATCAATGGCCTGTTCGACTGCCATCGCAACCACGTGCCGGTGCTGGCCATTGCTGCGCAAATCCCCTCCTCCGAAATCGGCTTGAACTACTTTCAGGAAACCCATCCCCAGGAACTGTTCAAGGAGTGCAGCCACTTTATCGAGTTGGTGACCAACCCTGCGCAAATGCCTCAAGTGCTGCACCGCGCCATGCGCTCGGCGATTCTTAACCGTGGCGTGGCGGTGGTCGTCATTCCAGGCGACGTGTCGTTGCTGGAAGTGGAGAACACCCTCAAGCCGTGGCCGGCCCTGCATGCGCCGCGCACCTTGCCGGCCGAACAGGACCTGCAACGCCTCAGCGAAATCCTGCAGAGCAGCGAGAAAGTCACCCTGCTGTGCGGCAGCGGTTGCGCCGGTGCCCATGACCAGGTCGTGGCCCTGGCCGATGCCCTTGGCGCGCCGGTGGTGCACGCCTTGCGCGGCAAAGAGCACGTGGAATGGGACAACCCGTTTGACGTGGGCATGACGGGCCTGATCGGGTTCAGTTCGGGTTACCACGCCATGCTCAACTGCGACACGCTGATCATGCTCGGCACCGACTTCCCCTACCGCCAGTTCTACCCCACCGACGCAAAAATCATCCAGGTCGACCGCAATCCGCAGGCGCTCGGGCGTCGGGCCACGCTGGACCTGGGCATTGCCGCCGACGTCAGCGAAACCATCAACGCGCTGCTGCCACGCCTGACGCGCAAAACCGATCGCAGCTTCCTCGAGACTTCGCTGAAGCATTACGAAAAAGCCCGCCAGGGCCTGGACGACCTGGCAGAACCCTCGAAGGCCGACCGGCCGATCCACCCACAGTACGTCGCACGCTTGCTCAGTGAGTTGGCCGACGACGATGCCATCTTCACGGCCGACGTCGGCTCGCCCACCGTGTGGGCCGCGCGCTACCTGAAGATGAACGGCAAACGCCGCTTGATCGGCTCGTTCAATCACGGCTCGATGGCGAATGCGATGCCTCAGGCCATCGGCGCTCAGGCGGCCTTTCCCGGACGCCAGGTGATTTCGATGTCCGGCGACGGCGGCTTCGCCATGCTGATGGGCGATTTCATCTCGTTGGCGCAACTGAAACTGCCGGTAAAAGTCATTGTGTTCGATAACTCATCACTGGGTTTCGTCGCCATGGAAATGAAAGCCGCAGGCTACCTCGACACCGGCACCGAGCTGAAAAACCCGGACTTTGCGGCCATGTCCAACGCCATGGGCATCCTGGGCATCCGCGTGGAGCAGTCCGAAGACCTCGAGCCGGCCTTGCGTCGCGCCCTGGCCCATGACGGCCCGGTGCTGGTGGACGTGGTCACGGCCACGCAGGAGCTGGTCATGCCGCCGAGCATCAAGCTGGAACAGGCCAAGGGTTTCAGCCTGTACATGCTCAAGGCAGTGATGAGCGGCCGTGGCGACGAGGTGATCGAGCTGGCGCGTACCAACTGGTTGCGCTGAGCTTCCGTCGCAGGGTGTTTCAGTGGCGCCGGGCTGCGCCATAGCGGACCACCACCTGGGTGACGACCTCGACCATGCGCGGGTCGGCATCCGGCGCGCTGAACAGGCGAAACTCGGCATCGGGCAACGCGGGCAACCCGTGCTCGGCGCCGAGGACCGCCAAGCCTGGGCCCACTTGGCTTTGCGCCATCGGGGCCACGGCAAAACCGGCCGATGCCGCGGCGTGCAACGCCGCATAGCTGGCGCACTGCATGGCGGTACGCTGAGCAATGCCAGCTTGGGCAAGCCGCAACAGCGCCGCCTCGCGGTACGGACAGGGCTCGGGGAACAAGGCCAGTGGCAACGGCGTCGGCAATGCCGCCAGCGGTTGCGCCGACCAGGCCCACACCAACGGCTCGCGCCATAACGCCAGGCCCGGCTCGCTGGATTCGCACAACGAACCCACCACCACATCCAGCTCGCCTTGTTTCATCAAACTCAGCAGCGAACCGGGAATGCCCACTTGCACGCTGATATGCAGGCCAGGGTACTGCGCGGCAACGTCCTGTAGCTCGCGCAGCAAACGCGCCTCTGCGAACTCCTCCGACACGCCTACACGTAGGCTTCCTTCAAACGCCGAACGCGTCAGTTCTGCCCAGGCATCACGATGCAGCGCCAGGATGCCGCGCGCGTAGGCGATTAATCGCTGACCATCGGGCGTCAACTGTTGGGAACGCGTGGTGCGCGTCAGCAGTGGCTTACCGACCTGTTCTTCGAGGCGGCGCAAATGCCCGCTGACGGCCGATTGCGTCAGGTGCAGGCGTTCACCGGCGCGACTGAAGCCACCTTCGTCCACGACCGCGACGAAGGTCTTGAGTAGCAAGGCATCAAACATATTCTGATAGGTGATCAATGGGCGATGGAAATACGATTTATATTTCATCGAGCGCTATGTTGCAATGTTCAGGTCATCATTCCTGAGGCCTGCCATGACCACTCTTCTGCATATTGAATGCTCGCCGCGCAAACAACGCTCTGCGTCGCTGGAAATCGCCCGACAATTTATCGCGCGTTATCAGCACAACACCCCGGACACCCGCGTGGTGACGCTGGACCTTTGGGCTCTGGACCTGCCGGAGTTTGATGGCCCGATCATGGAGGCCAAATACGCCGGCCTCAGCGGCACGGCATTGACCGAGGAACAGGCGGCGGCCTGGGACTCACTGAGGTCGCTGGCGACCCATCTGCACCAGGCCGATCTGCTGGTGTTCTCGGTGCCGCTGTGGAATTTCGCGTTGCCCTACAAGCTCAAGCACTTTATCGACGTAGTCTCGCAGAAGGGCGTGCTGTTCGAGTTCAGCCCGGAGCATGGTTTGCGCGGGTTGCTGCATGACAAGACGGCGGTGAATGTGTATGCGCGGGGCATGGATTTTTCAGCGCCCGACGCACAGGCGATGGACTTTCAGAAGCCGTACATGGAAGCCTGGCTGGGCTTTATCGGCGTGACCGATGTGCACTCGCTGTCTGTGGAAAAAACTATCCTGGGGCCAGAGGTGGATCAGGCATCTCGCCAGGCAGCCACCGAGCAGGCCCTGGCGCTGGCGGACCGCCTCGCTTGACTACGGACCGCGGCAGGCGCCAGCTTGCCGGCGAAGGCGATGTGATGAGCAGCGCCAGGCGTGAGGGCCACTCGCCGGCAGGCAGGTTCCTACACAGGCAGACACATCAGGCGGACAGCTTTTCTACCCACTTGCCGTAGGCGTCGATAAACGCCTGCAGGAACGGCCTGGTCTTTTCCGAAAGTTTTCCTGCGTCATCAAACACGCTGCCCGCGCCCCCCAGGTACGCTTCCGGTTGCTGCATGCACGGCACATCAAGGAACACCAGCGACTGGCGCAGGTGGTGATTGGCACCAAAGCCGCCAATCGCTCCGGGCGACACGCTGATGACCGCCCCCGGCTTGCCGCCCCAGACACTTTGCCCGTAAGGACGAGACCCTACGTCAATGGCATTCTTCAACGGTGCGGGCACGGAACGGTTGTATTCGGGCGTCACAAACAACACCGCGTCGGATGAACGTACTTGCTGACGGAAACTACTGTAGGCTGCGGGCGGCGATGCTCCCTCGAGGTCTTCGTTGTAGAGCGGCAAATCGCCAATTTCCACAATGTTCAATTTGAGAGTGGCAGGGGCCAGTTCGGCCAGTGCCAGGGCGACCTTGCGGTTGATCGACTCTTTTCTCAAGCTGCCAACCAGGACGGCAATCGTGTAGACCTTGCTCATTGAGGTTTTCCCGACGTTTGACTAAGGAGCTTGCAGTTATAAAGTCTTCGCGGCAGGTTCACCAGAAGGTTTTGATAAATCCGCAGACGTTTGCCGAGCAGTGACTTGCGTAGGAAGACTCTGAAAATATCAACGAATAGTATTTTTTTTCCATAGGTAAACTACCCCGCTCCATGACGGTCTACAGAACCGCAAATCGAGTGTTTATCTCCAGAGGTTCTAAACAGATGGCTGCAGTACTTGTCGGACAGTTCCATGCCAGAGACGCGGAAGGACGCGTGTATTCGGTGCATGAGTTCCAGGAATCCAACCCGGTGCAAGGCGACCTGGCTGGCTCGGCGCCTACCACTACCTACAAGCTGGCCATTGGCGATCGTGTAGAGAAACTGGAAGGCGATGAATTCAAATTGATCCAGTCGGGGACCATTATCGTCCGCGAATCGCAAACGACCCTCGCGTCATAAGATCCCGGCTTATCGACCTGCTCAGTCCTGGCCATTGATGGCATTGACTGGGCTGGGTGATCACGGCCGGCTTATCTGCGTCACTTCCACGCCCTGCTCGCCCTCCATCTGCTTGAGCGTCACCATCAAACGCCCCCGCTCGCCTTCAACCGCATACAACGAACGCTTGTAACCTGGCGCGCCGTTAGCGGGATAGGCCACCACCTGCCTGACCAACACCACCTCCAGCACTGCCCCCACCTGCGCATCCACCTGTTCCTGGGAACGGATAAACGCCTCGAGTGCGCGACTTTCCGGTGTGTGTTCATCGTGATTATCGAAGAGATAAGCTGCCACGCACCCCACGGTCACCAGCACCAGGAGTTGCTTGGCCGTTACCCCGAAGAAACGTGAGGGAATAGGCATTCGAGACCAGACCTGTTTTTGTTGTATTGGTCGTTATTGATCAGCGCAGCCATTCTAATCAGCTCGATGGCTAATGCCAGATGAATCAGTTGTCGCCGTAGGTAATGTCCTTGTTATCGCCGACTCCGCCCAGCGTACGGTCCTTGCCGAACGAAAACAGGTCGAACGCCGTGTTGGGCTGGGTTGCCGGGTAGTGGTACTGATAGGCAACGCCCCAAGGGTCGGTCAACAACTCGTCACTGACATAGGGCCCTTTCCACTGGGCGTCCTGCGCAGGTCGCGTGGTCAGCGCCTCCAGACCTTCCTCATCGGTGGGGTAGCGACCCGTGTCTTGGTGAAACTGCTCAACCGCCTTGCCCAGCTCGGCCACCTGGGCCTTGGCCGTCGCGATCTCTGCCAGCGTTACATCACCAAACAAGCGCGGCCCCACCGCCAGGGCCAGCAAGCCAATGATGACCAGTACCACCAGCACCGCCCAGCGTGTAAAACCTTGCTGGGGTTGCGGTTTGCCTGTGACTGCGGTGTATCCGGGCATTGGAAGGGCTCCCTGTTGAACCTCGGTTGATACGCTCTTTATATGACCCGCTCGTTGCAGCGCACGCAAGGTGAACGTTAGACGACGCGCATCAAGGCCCGCGCTGTTTTTTTCCCAGCCATTGAATCCCCGCCCCACTGACCCTAGACTCCGGCGATGCGTTTACGTCATATCGAAGTGATTCAGGCCATCTTGCAGACCGGACACCTCGGCACGGCCGCCGAGTGGTTGCAACTTCCCGTGGGCGATGTAGACGCAACGCTCAAGGATGCCGAGCAGCAATTGGGCTTCATGCTGTTTGCCAGTGTGCGCGGGCGTTTGCAAGCGACGCGCGAAACACTCGAACTGCAGGCACACATCAGTCACCTCTATGAGGCGCTGGAGCCGGTGCAACGCCTGGCCAGCCGCTTGAAACTCCACCATGCTCCGGCCTTGCGCGCGCTATGCACCCCGCCGCTGGCCAATCAGTTGCTGCCGCAAAGCATCGCCGTACTGCGCCGGCGCTTCCAGGACACGCCGTGCAACCTGTCGAGCCAGCCGACCCGCGAGATTGTCAGAAGCCTGCTGCTGCACGAAGCCGATGTGGGCCTGAGCCTGCATGACCCGCAGCACTCGCAAATCCAGAGCAGCGTGTTGGCCGAGGGCAAGTTGCAATTGCTCGCGCCCCATGGCTGGCTGAAACCCAAACAAAAGTACATCGCCCTGCAGGACCTGGCCGGGCAATCGCTGATCGGGCTTGAAGGGCATGACCCCTTGAGCCGCGTGCTGGACGCCAAGCTACAGGCCCTGCGCCCGCTGCCGGTGGTGCAGACGCGGGTGCAGACCTACCAGATGATGCGCAGCATGGTGGAAGCCGGCGAAGGCCTGGCGATTGTCGACCCGTTCACCGCGTCCGGTGCACGCGAAGCTGGGCTGGATGCATGCCCGGTGTCGCCGCCGATCATGGTCAGCCTGTACGCACTGACTCTCAGGGACGCCCAGACGTCACCGGCACTCAATGCGTTGCTGGACATTGTCACGCAGAAGGCCGATAGCCTGCTGGCGAGTTAAACCTGTTCAAGTTCAGTCTTGAACAACCGGTACCAGAAAATCGCCACTTCACGCGTCTGCGGGTCAATACCGCGATAACGCAGTTGATCAATCCCGCCCATCACATAGCCGCAACGCTCATACAATCGGCAAGCGCCGAGGTTGTTGTTCTGGGTTTCCAGCATCATGCCCGGCAGGTTTTTCTTGCGACTCCAGAACTGAGCCACGTCCAGCAAGGCCTTGGCCACCCCATGACGGCGCGCAGGCAAGGCCACCGCCAGCTCATCGACGTGGGCAAAGCCATTCCAGTTGGTGCTGACCACGATATGACCCACCGCACGGTCATCCAGGTACGCCATGAAGATCGCGCTGTCGGGCGCATCGCGAAAACTGGCGAATTCCTCCGGGTCGATGCCATAACATTTGCGGTACGGCAGGATGCGCTCAACGGCCCACTGGTCGACGCGTTTGCCCATCTCGGGTACGCCGTAGGCACTGACTTCAAAACTGAAATCATTGCCCCACACGTAGGCATCAAAACCTTCGTCGGCGACCCGTACGCTGAGCCCCGGGTACTTCGGGTTCATTACAGCTTGCATAAACATCCTTTACCCTTTGATGCAATCGACGGTGTAACAACGACCACTGCCGTCGTCTTCGTGTTGCAATCCATGAACATCGGCGACAAAACCGGGAAAACTGCTATCGAACGTCCTCGCGAACGCCAGGTAGTCAATGATCGATCGGGTCGACTCGGTAAAGCGCTCACCCGGCATGATCAACGGAATGCCCGGCGGATAGGGCACCAGCATCACGGCTGCGATGCGACCTGGCAAGGCGTCAATCGACACCGCCTCCACTTCACCCCTGACCAACTGGTCGTACGCGTCAGCCGGTTTCATCGCGATTTCCGGCAACACCGTGTACATGCGCTTGAGGTGTTTGGCCGTGGCATTGCTGCGATAACAGCCGTGCAGCTGGTCACACAGGTCGCGCAAACCGAGGTTCTGATAGCGCGCCGGCCCTTGTTTAAACACCGAGGGCAAGCAACTGGCCAGGCTGACATTGGCGTCGTAATTGCGCTTGAACTCCAACAGTTCGGTGAGCAAGGTACTCCATTTGCCTTTGGTAATGCCCATGGAAAACAGCACAAGGAAGGAATACAGGCCGGTTTTTTCCACCACCAGCCCACGCTCCCAGAGGAACTTGCTGACCACTGCGGCGGGAATCCCGCAGTCGCTCAAGGCGCCGCCGGCGTTCAGGCCGGGCATCACCAGGGTCACTTTGATCGGGTCAAGCAGCACATAATCTTCGGCCACATCGCCAAAACCGTGCCAGTCGTCCTGCGGATGCAACAGCCAGTCCGCGGTGACAACCCGGTCGATACCCGCCACCGAAGGCGGCTGCCAGATAGAGAACCACCAGTCCTCGGCAGCGATGTGCTGGCGCAGGTTGGCCAGGGCGCGCCGAAAACTCAACGCCTCATCAAACATTTCCTGCAGCAGTGAACGCCCGGCGGGGCCTTCCATCATCGCCGAGGCCACGTCCAGCGATGCGATGATGCTGTACTGCGGCGAGGTGGAGATATGCATCATGAACGCTTCGTTGAAACGGTCACGGTCCAGCTGCCGCGCGCCGCCGTCCTGCACATGAATCATCGAGGCCTGGCTGAAGGCCGCCAGCAGCTTATGGGTTGAGTGCGTGGTAAACACCAGAGGGCTGTCGGGCGTGCGTGAAGTGCCCATGCCGTACCGCCCGGCAAAGAACTCGTGAAACGCCGCGTAGGCGTACCAAGCCTCGTCAAAATGTAACACCTCGACACTGTTGCCCAATTGTTGCTTGATCAGCTCGGCGTTGTAGCACAGGCCGTCATAGGTGGAGTTGGTGACCACCGCCATCTTCACTTTCGGTGGCCGGCCACGCGTCAAAGGGCTGGCTGCGATTTTGGCGCGGATCGACTCGGGGCTGAACTCGCTCAAGGGGATCGGGCCGATGATCCCCAGTTCGTTGCGTTCCGGGCACAGGTACAGCGGGATCGCACCGGTCATGATGATCGAGTGCAGCACCGACTTGTGGCAGTTGCGGTCCACCAGCACCAGGTCGTCACGACCGACCATGGAGTGCCAGACGATCTTGTTGGCCGTGGAGGTGCCGTTGATCACAAAGAACGTATGATCGGCGCCAAAGTTACGCGCGGCGCGGGCCTCGGCTTCGGCCAACGGCCCGGTGTGATCGAGCAGCGAGCCGAGTTCCGGCACCGACACGGACAAATCCGAGCGCAGCGTGTTTTCGCCGAAGAACTGATGAAACGCCTGCCCCACCGGGCTTTTACGATACGCCACGCCGCCACCATGGCCGGGCGTGTGCCAGGAGTAATTGGAGTCGGCGGTGTGTTGCACCAGGGCTTTGAAGAAAGGCGGCAACAAGCCATCCAGGTAAGCGCGCGCCGCGCGAGCCACTTGTCGGGCCAGAAACGGCACGGTGTCTTCAAACAGATAAAGAATGCCGCGCAACTGGTTGAGCTCACTCATGGCATCGGCGGGCGCGTTTTCCAGCGTGACTTGCTCGCCCAGGGCAAAGATCGGCAGGTTGGGCGCCCGCACCCGCGCCAGGCGGATCAGTTCGACCATGTTTTGCAACAGGTGGGTATTTTCCCCGGCACCTTCAGCGGCGATCAACATACACGCCAGCCCGTGATGGGTAGAAGCCACCAGGCGGCCTTCGGCGTAATCCACTGCAGAGAAAATACTGAAGCCTTCTTGTTCCAGTTCGTGGGCGATACCTCGAACCCGGTCACCGGCAACGGTGTCGGCCTTGATATCACGGTGCACAATCAGAACAGGAAACTTCAGGTCTTTGTACATGAGTGCGGGCAGTCCCCAGGGCTATGTACTCAGGGTAGAAGCTGGGAGCGGATGTGGCGAATGAAGATTTCCAAGGCGCTGCAAATCAACCGTGGGAGCTGGCTTGCCTGCGATGGCGATGGATCAGTCACAGATAGGTTGGCTGGCCTACCGCTATCGCAGGCAAGCCAGCTCCCACATTTTTTAACCGTGTTCGACCGAGGCTATTGCTGGGTCAGCTGCGACCACAACGCCGGCGCACCCGCCGACTTGGCAATCGCTTCCAGACGCGCCGCGTGCTCAGCCAGATCCTGCTCACTGGCACGGATGATGGTGGTCGGCTTGCGATCAGCCGGCAGGCGGCGGATTTCTGAAGGGCGATTACCCGAACCTTCTGCCGAGCCGGTGCCGTCGGAGGCATTACCGGCCAGGGACAGGCTGGTTTGCCCGCCGGTCATGGTCAGGTAAACGTCGGCCAGAATCTCGGAGTCGAGCAAGGCGCCGTGGAGTTCACGGCCGGAGTTGTCGACGCCGTAGCGTTTGCACAAGGCATCCAGGCTGTTGCGCTGACCTGGGTGACGCTCGCGCGCCATCATCAAGGTGTCGAGGATCGAGCAATGCTGGGAAATATCCGCACGCTCGGTCTGCCCCATCAGGGCAAATTCGTTATTGATGAACCCGACGTCGAACGCCGCGTTGTGGATGATCAGTTGGGCGCCGTTGATGAATTCGAAAAACTCGTCGGCCACTTCGGCGAAGCGCGGCTTGCCCTTGAGGAACTCATCGGTGATGCCGTGGACGCCGATCGCACCCTCGTCACTGTCACGGTCCGGTTGCAGATAGACGTGAAAGTGACGCCCGGTAAGACGGCGACCTATCAATTCGACACAGCCGATTTCGATGATCCGGTGACCATCGGTCACCGGCATGCCGGTGGTTTCGGTATCGAGTACAACAGATCGGATGGCCATCAGGGTTCAGCTCTCAACGGTGGTATGCAGTGTGGTGTGCGTCAAAGGGCGCGATGTTAACACGTCAGTCGGCTCAGCTCTGTTTGTAGCCGCGCACTTCATCCACACCCCGATTGGCCAACTGGTCGGCGCGCTCGTTGCCGGGGTGACCGATGTGCCCACGCACCCATTTCCAGGTGATGTTATGGCGATTGCATTGCTCATCGAGCAACTGCCAGAGGTCGGCATTCTTCACCGGTTCCTTGGCCGCGGTTTTCCAGCCGCGCTTTTTCCAGTTGACCATCCACTCGTTGATGCCCTTCATCACGTACTGCGAGTCGGTCACCAACAGCACGTCACAACGGCGCTTGAGCTCTTCCAGGCCACGAATGGCACCCATCAGCTCCATGCGGTTGTTGGTGGTGTTGGCTTCGCCGCCCCACAATTCCTTCTCCACGCCCTTGCACACCAGCAAGGCGCCCCAGCCGCCGGGGCCGGGGTTGCCTTTGCAGGCGCCATCGGTGAAGAGTTCTACGCTATCGGTCATCGGTTGCATCCATCAAAACGGGCTGGCGATCATCGACCGACAGTATCCCGAGGCCGAAAAATTCGGCGGGTCATCAAAAAGAGGTTTACGGTTCGCTTTGCTTGCGATTGACCTTGGCCATCGGCATCGGCACCAGCTTGCCGATGGGCTGGCGCAGCACCTGACGCACCGGCCGCAGCCCGACCACGATCTTGCGCGCGACCAATAAATAGAAGCCGCCACCCGACAATTGCCAGGCGCCCGCCCGGCGCTCCCAGCCCGCCAGACGGCCTTGCCACTTGGCCGACGCAAGCGGCGGACGATAGCACCCGAAGCGGCGTTTCTCCAGCGCAAAGCCCAGCAGGTTCAGCCAGTCGCCCACCCGCGACGGCGAGATGCAGCGTGCCTGGCGCAGGCCATCATGGGCAAATACATGGCGAAGGCCCCAGCTGCTCCAGGGGTTGATGCCGACAATCAGCAAATGGCCCCCAGGGCGCACACTGCTCGCGGCTTCGCGCAACAAACCATGGGGCGACAGGCAAAAATCCAGGCCATGCTGCAACACCACCACGTCGGCGGCATGCTCGCTCAAGGGCCAGGCCTGCTCCTCGCAGACGATCTCCACACCCGGCAACGGCGCACCGAGGCGCACATTGCGCTGCACCTGCGGCGCAGAAGGCGGCGTCTGCGCAGATGGGCCGTAATGCACCAGATAGCCACCAAAGAAACGGCCCAGCTCGTCTTCGAGCATGCGCCGTTCTTCATCCAGCAAAAATTGCCCGATCGGCCCGGACAGCCATTCACGGGCTGCGCCGATCAGGGCCAGCCACTCAGGATCGGCCTGGGCGAACGCTTTATCAGTCATTGCATTCTCCAACTCGCCTAGACGTTCTAAGATGCACCAATGTGTTCAGCTTGGCGAATCGAAGAATGATACAGATCAGTGCCCTACCCGCCTTCACCGACAACTACATCTGGTTGTTACAAGACCCGCACACCCAGCGCTGCGCCGTGGTCGACCCCGGCGATGCCACGCCGGTACTGGCCTGGCTCAAGCAAAATCCGCAGTGGGCCCTCAGCGACATCCTGATCACCCACCATCACCATGATCATGTCGGCGGCGTCGAGCAACTCAAACGTGTGACAAACGCCAAGGTGTACGGCCCGGCAAACGAGAACATCCCGGCGCGGGACGTCGCATTGCAGGACAACGACCGCATCAGCGTACTGGGCCTGGACTTCGACGTTTATAGCGTGCCGGGCCATACCCTCGGCCATATCGCCTTTTACCATCAAGGCCTGCTGTTTTGTGGCGACACGCTGTTTGCCGCCGGTTGCGGCCGTCTGTTCGAAGGCACGCCGCAACAGATGTACACCTCACTGGAACGCCTCGCCGCCCTGCCAGCCGAGACCCTGGTGTACTGCACCCACGAATACACACAAAGTAACCTCAAATTTGCTCAGGCGGTGGAGCCTGACAACGGCGATATCGCCGAACGGGTCGAACAGGTCAAGCAATTGCGGGCCCGCGGCGAGATGACGCTGCCGTCCAATCTCGCCCTGGAAAAACGTACTAACCCTTTTCTTCGTACCGCCGAAACATCCGTTAAACAAAAAGCGGACGAACGGAATGGGCGCGATAACCGCGCTGGGGCCGAGGTGTTTGCTAGCTTGAGGGCGTGGAAAGATAAGTTCTAAGCGGATGCAATCTGATACGGATTTTCTGAATGGTTGACCGGAACCAAAGCGCTTTCTAGAATCGCCCGACATTTTTGCCCGGAACTTACTTCCAGCCAATGTCGTCATCTATTCGTAAATCCATTTCTTCAGACGCATTGACCCGCCTGGCTCAAGCCGTGGCGGTGGCTGTGTCCGCTACTCTGGCGGGCTGCCAATCGACTCATTTCGCTGCACAATCCACCGTGCAACCCAAACCCAATCTTGCCGCCAAGATCAAGCAAAAACCTATTTGGCTCTCAGAGAAGCCCAGCCCCGAAGTCCCCCAGGATGTCTGGGAACGCATGCGACGGGGCTTTCAATTGCAGGACGGCCTGGGCGTCAACCCGCGCATCGAGCAACAGCGTTTGTGGTTCGCCAGCAACCCGTCCTTTTTGGAGAACGCCGGAGAACGCGGCAGCCTCTACATTCATTACATCGTCGAACGCCTTGAAGAACGCAACATGCCCCTGGAGCTGGCGCTGCTGCCAGTGATTGAAAGTGCCTACAACCCAATGGCCTACTCGCGCAGCGATGCAGTCGGCTTGTGGCAGTTCATTCCCTCCACCGGGCGCTACTTCAACCTGCGCCAGACCCGCGCCTACGACGGGCGCCGCGACATCACCGCCTCCACCACCGCCGCCCTGGACTACCTGACACGCCTGCATGACATGTTCAACGGCGACTGGTTGCTGGCCCTGGCGGCGTACAACGCCGGTGAAGGCACGGTCAGCCGGGCCATCGAGCGTAACGAAAAGCTCGGCCTGCCGACCGACTACTGGAACCTGCCCCTGCCCCAGGAAACCAAAGACTACGTGCCCAAGTTCCTGGCATTGTCCCAGGTGGTGCTGGCCCCCGAGGCCTATGGCGTCAACCTGAACCCGATCGCCAACACCCCGTACTTTGAAGTGGTTGAAGTCAAGCAAAGCATGGACCTGTCACGGGTCGCCGCGCTGGCTGAAATCGATGAAGACGAACTGTTTCAGCTCAACCCGGCCCTGAAACAACGCACCACCCTCGACGGCCCCCAGCACTTGCTGGTGCCGAGCTCCAAGGCGCATCTGCTTACCAGCACGCTTTCGACGATGAAGCCCGAAGAACTGCTGGCCATGCGCCCGAAAAAGCAGGTGTTCGACGAAGTCGAGACCGCGCGCGTAGCCGGGCGCAGCCGCAGCTACAAAGTGCGCACTGGCGACAACCTCACGCTGATCGCCAAGGCGAACAGGGTCGATGTGCATGACCTGCAGCGCTGGAACAAACTCAACGGCCAGGCCCTCAAGGTCGGCCAGACCCTGGTGATGCAGGACACGCGCAAGCTGGTGGCCAAGGCTGACAGCAAGAAGCCGGTGCAGTACAAGGTCAAAAAAGGCGACTCGCTGTACATCGTCGCCAAGCGCTTCAACGTTGAGATGCAACATCTCAAGCGTTGGAACCCGCGCACGGGCCAGGCACTCAAGCCAGGTCAGATGCTGGTGGTTTCCGGGCCAAGGTAAACCTGCGTAAGCGCTGGCCTGTGTGGGAGCTGGCTTGCCTGCGATGCAAACACCTCGGTGCATCCGTTGCACCGCATTGATGGCATCGCGGGCAAGCCCGCTCCCACATTTGTTCTGCACAGCGTTCAAACCCTTATCGGCCCCTGACCGGGGGCTTTCCAACAGCCTTTTTCCAGCCGGAACAAGCTGTTACTGTACCGATCATAAAGCCCAAGCCGCCTGGATCGGATCTCTGACTTGAAGCGTCCCCTCCTTCTACTAATAAGTCTGGCCTTGAGCTTTGCGGCGAACGCGACAATTACCGAGAGCCACGGTTATACGCAGTTCGGCACGCTCAAGTACCCGGCCAAATTCACCCACTTCGATTGGGTAAACCCTGCAGCGCCAAAAGGCGGGACACTGCGGGTCATGGCATTTGGCACCTTCGATACGCTCAACCCCTACACCTTCAAGGGCTCAAGCCCGGTTTCCACGCCCAATTTCCTGCAATACGGCGTCAATGAGCTGAACGAGCCGTTGATGGTCGGCACCGGCCAGTACGCGCCGTCCGGCGATGAGCCCACCTCCAGCTACGGGCTGATCGCCCAGTCGGTGGAGTACAGCGAGGACCGCAGTTGGGTGGTGTTCAACCTGCGTCCCGAAGCACGTTTCCACGATGGCAAGCCGATCACCGCCTATGACGTGGCGTTTTCCTATCGCACCCTGCTGACCGAAGGCCACCCGCAATACCGCACCAACCTGCAGGAAGTGGCGCGGGTCGATATCCTCAACCGTCATCGCATTCGTTTTGTGTTCAAGCGCGCCGGCAACCCGTTGCTGATCCTGCGCCTGGGCGAACTGCCGGTATTGCCCCAGCACTACTGGAAAAACCGCGACTTCAAGGCCACGACCTTCGAGCCACCGTTGGGCAGCGGGCCCTACCGCATCACCAAGGTCACGCCTGGCCGGCAGTTGGTGTTCGAACGGGTCAAGGATTACTGGGGCAAAGACCTGCCGGTGAACCAGGGTTTCTACAACTACGATAACGTCGAGGTGGAGTTCTACCGCGACAGCGACGTGGCCTTTGAAGCCTTCAAGGCCGGCGAATTCGATATTTATATCGAGCACCAGGCCAAGAACTGGGCCACCGGCTATAACTTCCCGGCGGTCAACCGCGGCGACGTGATCAAGGCGCAGATCGCCCACCAGATCCCGACCCAGAGCCAGGGTCTGTTCATGAACACACGGCGGCCGACCTTCGCCCAGACCAAGGTGCGCGAGGCCCTGGGGTTGATGTTCGACTTTGAATGGACCAACCGCACCCTGTTCAGCAGCGCCTATAAACGCACCCTGAGTTACTACCCCAACAGCGAGTTTTCCGCGACTGGCGTACCGGTGGGCCATGAGTGGCTGATGCTCTCGCCGTACCGCGACCAGCTGCCGCCCAACCTGTTTACGCAAGCCTTCAGCCTGCCGCAGACCGACGGCCGCGGCATTCCGCGCCAAACCATGCGCCGCGCCCTGGCCTTGCTGGGTGAAGCCGGCTGGAAGCTGTCGGGACAGCGCCTGCTCAACAGTGACGGGCAGCCGCTGCGTTTCGAAATTCTGCTGGTCAACCCGAATCTGGAGCGCATCCTGCAGCCGTATGTCGAGAACCTCATCAGCATCGGCATCGACGCACGCCTGCGTACCGTTGACCGGGCGCAATACAAACAGCGCCTGGATCAGTTCGACTTCGACATGATCCTGATCACCCTCAACCAGACCTTGAGCCCAGGCCTTGAGCAGTGGCAGTACTTCCACTCCAGCCAGGCCAGTATCAAGGGCAGCAAGAACTACGCCGGCATCGCCAACCCGGTGGTCGACCGCCTGCTGGAACAACTACTGGCGGCGCAGACCCGCGAAGAACAACTGGCCGCCGGCCGCGCCCTTGACCGGGTGCTGCTGTGGCAGCACTACAGTATTCCCAATTGGTACCTCAACTATCATCGCTTGGCGTACCGCAACCGGTTCGCCTTTGTCACCACGCCGCCTTACAGCCTGGGCCTGAGCGCGTGGTGGCTGAAAGCTTCGGAGAAAGCCCAATGATGAAATTGCGCACCGCATTCCTGAGCAGCCTGTTGCTGTGCAGCGCGGCCAACGCCGCGCCGCAACACGCGTTGACCCTCTACAACGAGCCTCCCAAGTACCCCGCCGACTTCAAGCACTTCGACTACGTAAACCCCGAGGCGCCCAAGGGCGGCACCTTTCGCGAATCGAGCATGGGCGGCTTCGACAGCCTAAACCCCTACATCAGCAAGGGCGTGCCCGCAGACAACCTGCCGTTGATCTACGACACCCTGGCCATGCAAAGCCTGGACGAGCCTGTGACTGAATACGGGCTGGTGGCCGGCAAGATCGAAAAGGCCCCGGACAACAGCTGGGTACGGTTCTACCTGCGCCCCGAAGCGCGCTTTCACGATGGGCACCCGATCCGCGCCGAAGACGTCGTCTTCACTTTCCAGACCTTGCTCAAGGACGGCTCGCCGCTCTACCGCACCTACTACGCCGACGTTGATGAAGTGGTGGCCGAAGACCCGCTGCGCGTGCTGTTCAAGTTCAAGCGCACCAATAACCGTGAGTTGCCATTGATCCTCGGCCAGTTGCCGGTATTGCCCAAGCATTTTTGGGCCACCCGTGACTTTGCCAAGGGCAACCTGGAAATACCGCTGGGCAGCGGGCCGTACAAGGTGGCGCAGGTCAAGGCCGGGCGCATGGTTCGCTATGAACGCGTCAAGGATTACTGGGCCAAGGATCTGCCGGTCACCCAGGGTTTCTACAATTTCGATAACCGCATCACTGACTATTACCGCGACAGCACCGTGGCGCTCGAAGCCTTGAAAGCCGGGCAATTCGACTACTGGCTGGAATTCAGCGCGAAGAACTGGGCCAACGCCTACAACATCCCGGCCGTCACCGAAGGAAGGCTGATCAAGGAAGAAATCCCCAACGGCAACCCCACCGGCATGCAGGGTTTTGTGTTCAACACACGCAAGCCGATGTTTCAGGATGTGCGGGTGCGCAAGGCGATCAGCCTGCTGCTGGATTTCGAGTGGAGCAACAAACAGCTGTTCAACGGCGCCTACACGCGTACCCGCAGTTACTTTGAAAACTCTGAAATGGCCGCCACCGGCCTGCCGGGACCGGATGAAACGGCAATCCTGGAACCGTTTCGCGACAAGCTCCCCGCCGAAGTCTTCACCCAGGCGTTCGCGCCTGCCAAAACCGACGGCAGCGGCATGATCCGAACCCAGCAGCGCGAGGCTTACCAGTTGCTGCAAGAAGCCGGCTGGAAGATCGTCGACGACAAGATGGTCGACACCACCGGCACACCGGTGACCATCGAGTTTCTGCTGACCCAGACCGACTTCGAACGCGTATTGCTGCCGTTCAAACGCAACCTGGCGGACCTGGGCATCAATCTGGTGATCCGCCGCGTTGATGTCTCGCAGTACATCAACCGCTTGCGCTCACGCGACTTCGACATGCTGGTGGGCAGTTTCCCGCAGTCGACCTCACCGGGTAACGAACAACGCGAATTCTGGGCGTCTTCCAGTGCCGACAAACCCGGCAGCCGCAATTACATGGGCCTCAAGGACCCGGTCATCGACCAACTCGTCGAAGAGCTGATCGATGCAGACTCGCGTAAAAGTCTGGTGGCCCACGCCAAAGCCCTCGACCGGGTATTGCAGTTCGGCTACTACGTGATCCCCAACTGGCACATCAAAACTTTCCGTGTGGCCTATTGGGATCACTTGGGCCACCCCAAAGTCTCGCCACGCTACGACGTCGGCACCGCGACCTGGTGGGCCAAACCTGACGTAAAACCAGCCGTTACCCTGGACACAAGCGCCGATCCGGCGAGCGGAGGCGATTAAATGCTGGCTTATATTGTTCGCCGTCTGTTGCTGATCATCCCCACGCTGTTCGGGATTTTGCTGATCAACTTCATCATCATCCAGGCCGCTCCCGGGGGGCCGGTGGAACAGATGATCGCCAAACTCGAAGGGTTTGAAGGCGCCACCAGCCGCATCGCCGGCGGCGGTGCCGAAGTGTCGGTGGCCGGTTCCAGCTACCGCGGCGCCCAGGGCTTGGACCCGGCGCTGATCAAGGAAATCGAGAAGATGTACGGCTTCGACAAATCGGCGCCGGAACGGTTGTGGATCATGGTCAAGAACTACGCCCGACTGGATTTCGGCGACAGCTTCTTTCGTGACGCCAAAGTCATCGACCTGATCAAGGAAAAGATGCCGGTGTCCATTTCCCTCGGGTTATGGAGCACGCTGATCATGTACCTGGTGTCGATTCCGCTGGGGATCGCCAAGGCCACGCGCCACGGCAGCCACTTCGACGTGTGGACCAGTTCGGCGATCATCGTCGGTTATGCGATCCCGGCGTTCCTGTTTGCGATCCTGCTGATCGTGGTGTTCGCCGGCGGCAGCTACCTGGACTGGTTCCCCTTGCGCGGGCTCACCTCGAACAACTTCGACGAACTGAGCTGGAGCGGCAAGATCCTCGATTACTTCTGGCATTTGGCCCTGCCCGTCACAGCGCTGGTGATCGGCAACTTTGCGACCATGACGCTGCTGACCAAAAACAGCTTCCTTGACGAGATCAACAAACAGTACGTGGTCACCGCCAAGGCCAAGGGCCTGACCCACCACCGCGTGCTCTACGGGCACGTGTTTCGCAACGCGATGCTGTTGGTGATTGCCGGCTTCCCGTCTGCCTTCATCGGCATCTTCTTCACCGGCTCGTTGCTGGTGGAAGTGATCTTCTCCCTCGACGGCCTGGGCCTGATGAGCTTTGAAGCAGCGATCAACCGCGACTACCCGGTGGTGTTCGGCACGCTGTTTATCTTCACCTTGCTGGGGCTGGTGGTGAAACTGATCGGCGACCTCACTTACACCCTGGTCGATCCGCGTATCGACTTTGCCAGCCGGGAGCATTGAGATGAACCTGTCCCCCCTCAATCGCCGTCGGTTCGAGCGTTTCAAGGCCAACAAGCGTGGCTGGTGGTCGCTGTGGCTGTTCCTGATCCTCTTCGTACTGAGCCTGGGCGCGGAGTTGATCGCCAACGACAAGCCATTGGCCGTGCACTTCGACGGTGACTGGTACTTCCCGGCGCTCAAGCGCTACCCGGAAACCGCCTTTGGCGGCGAATTCCCGCTGGAGGCCAACTACAAGAGCCCGTACATCCAGGAACTGCTCAAGGCCAAGGACGCCTGGACGCTGTGGGCGCCGATCCCGTTCAGCTACCAGAGCATCAACTACGACCTGAAAGTGCCGGCCCCCGCCCCGCCCTCTTCGGTCAACCTGCTGGGCACCGATGACCAGGGCCGCGATGTTTTGGCGCGAGTGATCTACGGGTTCCGCGTGTCGGTGCTGTTCGCCCTGACCCTCACCGTGCTCAGCTCGATCATCGGCGTGATCGCCGGCGCCTTGCAGGGGTTCTACGGTGGCTGGGTCGACCTCGCCGGGCAGCGCTTTCTGGAGATCTGGTCCGGCTTGCCGGTGCTGTACCTGTTGATCATCCTCGCCAGCTTTGTGCAGCCCAACTTCTGGTGGCTGCTGGGGATCATGCTGCTGTTTTCGTGGATGAGCCTGGTCGATGTGGTGCGTGCCGAATTCCTGCGCGGGCGCAACCTCGAATACGTGCGCGCGGCCCGCGCGCTGGGGATGCAGAACGGCGCGATCATGTTCCGGCACATCCTGCCCAATGCCATGGTGTCGACCATGACCTTCATGCCGTTCATCCTCACCGGCGCCATCGGCACCCTCACCGCGCTGGATTTTCTCGGTTTCGGTCTGCCAGCCGGCTCGCCGTCGCTGGGCGAACTGGTGGCCCAGGGCAAATCCAACCTGCAAGCGCCGTGGCTGGGCATCAGTGCCTTTGCCGTGCTGGCGATCATGTTGAGTTTGCTGGTGTTTATCGGCGAGTCCGCTCGCGATGCCTTCGACCCGAGGAAATGAGATGAATCAGGACAATCTGATCGAAGTCCGCGACCTGTGTGTCGAGTTCGTCACCGGCGACCATCACCACCGGGTGGTCAATAACGTCAATTTCGATATCAAACGCGGCGAGACCCTCGCCCTGGTCGGCGAAAGCGGCTCGGGCAAATCGGTCACTGCCCACTCGATCCTGCGCCTGCTGCCCTACCCGCTGGCCCGCCACCCGGCCGGCACCATCACCTATTCCGGGCAGGACCTGCTGACGCTCAAAGAAAAAACCATCCGGCATATTCGCGGCAACCGTATTGCGATGATCTTCCAGGAGCCGATGACCTCGTTGAACCCGCTGCATTCGATTGAAAAGCAGATCAACGAAGTGCTCGGCCTGCACAAGGGGCTCACTGGCAAGGTCGCCACCCGGCGCACCCTGGAACTGCTCGAGCTGGTGGGCATTCCCGAGCCGCACAAGCGCCTCAAGGCCTTGCCCCACGAGCTGTCCGGCGGCCAGCGGCAGCGGGTGATGATCGCGATGGCCCTGGCCAACGAACCAGAGTTGTTGATCGCGGATGAACCGACCACGGCCCTCGACGTGACGGTGCAGTTGAAGATTCTTGAGCTGCTCAAGGAGTTGCAGGCGCGCCTTGGCATGGCGTTGTTGCTGATCAGCCATGACTTGAATCTGGTGCGGCGCATCGCCCACCGCGTGTGCGTGATGCAGAAGGGTTGCATCGTCGAGCAGGCTGACTGCGAGACGCTGTTCCAGGCGCCTCAGCACCCTTACACCCAGGAGTTGCTGGCGGCGGAACCCAGTGGCGGGCCGGCGACCAATGACGTCGGGCCGCCCTTGCTGGAGGTTGATGACCTGAAGGTGTGGTTTCCGATCAAGAAGGGTTTTTTGCGTAACACCGTGGATTACGTCAAGGCGGTGGACGGTATCAATTTCAGCCTGCCCCAAGGGCAAACCCTGGGCATTGTCGGCGAGAGCGGTTCGGGCAAATCCACCTTGGGCCTGGCAATTCTGCGTTTGATTGCCAGCAAAGGTGGGATTCGTTTTGAGGGCCAGCAGCTGGACCGGCTGACTCAGCAGCAGGTGCGCCCGTTGCGGCGAGAAATGCAGGTGGTGTTTCAGGACCCGTTTGGCAGCTTGAGCCCGAGGATGAGTGTCAGCGAGATTGTTGGCGAGGGGTTGCGGATTCACAAGATGGGCACGGCTGTTGAACAGGAGGCCGCGATTATTGCGGCGCTGCGTGAGGTTGGGCTGGATCCGGAGTCGCGGCATCGTTATCCGCATGAGTTTTCCGGGGGGCAGCGGCAGCGGATTGCTATCGCCCGGGCGTTGGTGCTCAAGCCACGCCTGATTTTGCTGGATGAGCCGACGTCGGCGCTGGACCGTACGGTGCAGCGGCAGGTGGTGGAGTTGTTGCGCAGTTTGCAGGCCAAGTACAACCTCACCTACCTGTTTATCAGCCATGATTTGGCGGTGGTGAAGGCGTTGAGTCACCAGTTGATGGTGGTCAAGCATGGGCAGGTGGTGGAACAGGGGGAGGCTTCGGCGATTTTTGCTGAGCCGCAGCATGTTTATACGCGGCAGTTATTGGAGGCGGCGTTTTTGGTGCCCGCTGGGGTACGGGCGTGACGGGGTGTATATCCGTTATTGGGTGATGGCTGAGATGGGTTCCGCCCTTACGGCGGGTCACTTTGGAAAAGCCCCAAAGTAACCAAAGGGCTCTTGCCCCACCACTCGGCACCTCGCCTGGGCTCGGTGTGCCCTCACTCCGGCTTGAATCCGTGGGCCGCCGTGACGGGCCATCCATGGCCCAACACGGCTAACCCGGCGTCCTGCCGGGTTACCCACGAATTCAAGCCTGCGTTCGGCCAGCGTGGTTTAACGGGGCGCCTAAGATCAAAGTCAAAAGCAGATCAAGATCAAGATCAAAAGCAGAGCACGGCGGCCTAGTAGCCGACCTGAGTGGTTAGATCAAAAGCGAAGGCGAGGCGGCCTGACAGCCGACCTGATTCTGAGAGCTGAACTCAATCAAATGTGGGAGCTGGCTTGCCTGCGATGGCATCAACCCGGTGTATCTGATAGACCGAGGTGCCTGCATCGCAGGCAAGCCAGCTCCCACAGAAAAGCAAAAGCAGTGCGGTGCAGTGCTGGCGGCTGCACTCGGTCAAACTGTGGGAGCGGGCTTGCTCGCGAAGGCGGTGGGTCAGTCAGCTCATGTGTGTCTGAAACACCGCCTTCGCGAGCAAGCCCGCTCCCACATTTAGAACTCTGTGCATCAAATAGAAGTGTGTTGCTGTGCTGTTGCTGTGCTGTTGCCCTGCTTTTGCTTCAACAACTCAGGTCGGCTACTAGGCCGCCGTGCTCTGCTCTTGATCTTGCTTTTGATCTGACAGGCCCCGTCAACCACGCTGGCCGAACGCAGGCTTGAATCCGTGGGTAACCCGGCAGGACGCCGGGTTAGCCGCGTTGGGCCATGGATGGCCCGTCGCGGCGGCCCACGGATTCAAGCCGGAGTGAGGGCACACCGAGCCTAAGCGAGGTGCCGAGTGGTGGGGCAAAGACCTTTTGGTTACTTTTGGGGCGTTTGCCAAAAGTGACCCGCTGTAAGAGCGGAACCCTAAGTGGCCGTTACCGCAGCAACGGATATACCCCCCACCCAAACCCAACGGAACTTTGCCAACAAATAACCGCCTGAATCCGGTACGCTCACCCTTTTTATTCAAGGAGTTATTCCCCATGGCCAAAGCCACCGCCCGTCACATCCTCGTGTCCACTGAAGACAAGTGCAACGAACTCAAAGCCCAGATCGAAGGCGGCGCCGATTTCGCAGAAATCGCCAAAGCCAACTCCAGCTGCCCGTCCAGCCGCGACGGCGGCAACCTCGGTTCGTTCGGCCCAGGCCAGATGGTCAAAGAATTCGACACCGTCGTCTTCAGCGCCCCGGTCAACACCGTGCAAGGCCCGGTCAAGACCCAGTTCGGCTACCACCTGCTGGAAGTCACCAGCCGCCAGGACTGATCCAGTCTGTGCTGATGCTATAAACAACGGCCCGCCTTTTGGTGGGCCGTTGTGCATGTGATGACTGGCAAGGCTTAAGCCGATAACGTACACATCTCTATTCTTCTTCACCCGGCGCTCAAGGCTGACAATGCGATTGGCTTTTTCCATAAAATTCTGCAGCTCCGCCCTGGCCCTGCTGCTGGCCAGCACCGCTGTGATCGCGGCCCCGCAGACCTACCTCACGGTCTACGGCGAACCGGCCAAGTACCCCGCCGGCTTCACCCATTTCGACTACGCCAACCCCAACGCCCCCAAAGGCGGCAGCCTGCGGCGCTCGGCCATCGAGATCGGGCGTTTTGACCATGTGCTGCCGTACATCGACAAAGGCATCGGCGTCTCTCAGGTCGACGGCTGGCTCTACGCCCCGTTGGCCCAGCGCTCCCTGGATGAGCCCTACACCGTCTACGGCCTGGTCGCCGAGAAGATGGAGCGCGCCGACGACGGCCTGTCCCTGCGCTTCTACCTGAACCCCAAGGCGCGCTTCGCCGACGGCAAGCCGATCACCGCCGAAGACGTGCGCTACAGCTTCGACCTGCTGATGACCCAGGGCAGCCTGCGCTTTCGCACCCTGTTCGCCGACGTCAAGCACGTCGAAGTCGAAAACGAGCGCCAGGTGCGCTTCGATTTTTCCAGCAATGAAAACCGCACCCTGCCGCTGGATATCGCCACCCTGCCGGTGTTTCCCGAGCACTGGTGGAAAACCCGCGACTTCGCCAACGGCGGCGGCTACGAAGCCCCGCTCGGCAGCGGCCCGTATAAAGTCAGCAAGATCGACTCCGGCAGCACCATCACCTTCACCCGCGACCCGGACTGGTGGGGCAAGGACTTGCCCGTCAGCCGTGGCCTGTACAACTTCGATCACCTGAGCCTGGAGTACTTCGGCGATACCGAAGTGGCCCGTCAGGTGCTGCGCGGCGGTGCCTACGATTTCAACCGTGAGTTCTCCGCCACCGGCTATTCCATCGGCTACAACGGCCCGGCGCTGGACGACGGCCGCCTGCAACGTGCGCACCTGGCCAAAGAGATGCCGCAACCGGCCCAGGGCTATGTGTTCAACGTGCAAAAGCCGATGTTCAAGGACCGCCGCGTGCGCCAGGCCCTGGCGATGCTGTGGGATTTTGAATGGGCCAACCGGCAGATGATGCGCAACCTGTACATTCGCCAGCAGAGCTATTTTTCCAACAGCCCGCTGGCCGCCAGCCAGCTGCCAACCCAGGAAGAACTGGCCATTCTTGAACCGCTGCGCGACCAAGTGCCCGCTGAGGTGTTCACCCAGGTGTTCAAGGCGCCGGTCACCGACGGCAGCGGCATGATTCGCGACAAACAGTTGCAAGCCCTGGCACTGCTGGAAGCGGCGGGCTGGAAACCCAAGGGTGACAAGCTGGTCAACGCCGACGGCGAGCCGCTGGAGTTCACTTTCCTCAATGCCCAGCCCGGCCTGGAACGCCTGCTGTTGCCGTACAAGCGCAACCTGGCACAGATCGGCATCACCCTGAATATCCGCCGCATTGACTCCTCGCAGTATGTGAACCGCATGATGGCCCGTGATTACGACATGATCGTCGTGGGCTTCCCGGTCACCACCTCGCCGGGCCTGGAGTTGTACAACTACTTCGGCTCGCAGGCGGCCTACGACCCCGGCGCCAATAACTACATGGTGCTCAAAGACCCGGCCGTCGACACGCTGATCAGCGGCCTGGTCAAGGCCACCACCCAGGCGCAGATGCTCACCTACGCCCATGCCCTGGACCGTGTGCTGCAATGGAATTACCTGTGGATCCCAAACTATTACCCGCCCGGCACCTCGGCCGCGTGGTGGAACCGCTTCGGCCGGCCGGCGATCGAGGCCAAGAACGACGAAGCCCTGGAAACCTGGTGGGAAATCAGCCCCACACCACTGACCAATGAACAAATGAACGCCGAGTTGAAAAAACGTGGAGGGGCCCGCTGATGTTTGCCTATATCGTGCGGCGCCTGCTGCTGATCATTCCGACGCTGGTGATCATCCTGCTGGTCAACTTCGTCATCGTGCAGGCCGCACCCGGCGGCCCGGTTGAACAGGCCATCGCGCACTTGCAAGGGATTGGCGGCGGCGGCATCGGCGGCGGTTCCGGCGAAAGTATCAGCGGCTCCCGCGCCAGCCGCGGCCTGGATCCGAAACTGATCAAGGACATCGAAAAACAATACGGCTTCGACAAGCCCGCCCCGGAACGCCTGTGGCTGATGCTCAAGAACTATGCGCAGCTGGACTTCGGCAACAGCTTCTTTCGCGGCTCGACGGTGATCGACCTGATCCTGGAAAAGATGCCGGTGACGATTTCCCTCGGCCTGTGGGCCACGTTGATCACCTACCTGGTGTCGATCCCCTTGGGAATTCGCAAGGCGGTGCGCCACGGCAGCAGTTTTGACGTGTGGAGCAGCACCGCCATCGTCATCGGTTACGCAATGCCGGCGTTCCTGTTTGCGATGTTCCTGATTGTGGTGTTCGCCGGCGGTACGTCGCTGAACTGGTTCCCGGTGCGCGGGCTGGTCTCGGAGAATTTCGAAGAGCTGAGCACCGTGGGCAAGATTGCCGACTACTTCTGGCACCTGGTGCTGCCGGTCACCGCGCTGGTGATCGGCGGGTTCGCCACGCTGACCATCCTGACCAAAAACTCTTTCCTGAATGAAATTACCCGCCAATACGTGGTCACTGCGCGCGCCAAGGGTTTAAGCGAACGACGCGTGCTGTATGGCCACGTATTTCGCAACGCCATGCTGCTGGTGATCTCGGGGATTCCCCAGGCGTTCATCAGCGTGTTCTTCGCCGGCTCCCTGCTCATCGAGGTGATTTTCTCCCTCGACGGCCTGGGCCGCATGAGCTATGAAGCCGCCGTGTCCCGTGACTACCCGGTGGTGTTCGGCTCGCTGTTTATTTTCACCCTGTTTGGCCTCTTGATAAAACTCATCGGTGACCTCTGCTACACCCTGGTGGACCCGCGTATCGACTTCGCCGCGAGGAACGCCTGATGCTTGATTTGTCTCCGGTGGCGCGTCGGCGTTTCGAGCGCTTCAAGAAAAACCGTCGTGGCTGGTGGTCGCTGTGGCTGTTTATCGGCCTGTTTATCCTGACCCTGGGCGGCGAGCTGATCGCCAACGACAAGCCCTTGGTGCTCAGTTTCAAAAACGAGCTGTATTTCCCGGTGTTCAAGCGTTACACCGAGCAGCAGTTCGGCGGGCAATTGCCGTTCCAGGCCGACTACCGCAGTGACTACGTGCAAAAGCTGATCAAGCAGGACGGAGGCTGGATGCTGTTCCCGCCGATCCCGTTCAGCGATGACACGCCCAATTACGAACTGAGCCGCCCTGCCCCCAGCCCGCCCTCGGCGGTGAACTGGCTGGGCACCGATGATCAGTCGCGCGATGTGCTGGCGCGGGTGATCTTTGGCGCGCGCGTGTCGATCCTGTTCGCGTTGGCGCTCACCGCCATCAGCGCCGCCATCGGCATTGCCGCCGGCGCTTTGCAGGGTTATTACGGCGGCTGGGTGGACTTGCTGGGCCAGCGCGTCCTGGAAGTCTGGTCCGGGCTGCCGGTGCTGTACCTGCTGATCATCCTGTCAGGGTTCGTGGAGCCGAATTTCTGGTGGCTGCTGGGGATCATGGCGCTGTTTTCCTGGCTGGCACTGGTGGACGTCGTGCGCGCCGAGTTCCTGCGCGGGCGCAATCTGGAATACGTCAAGGCCGCACGTGCCCTGGGCCTGGGCGATGGCAAAATCATTCGCCGGCATATCCTGCCCAATGCCATGACCGCCACCTTGAGCTACCTGCCGTTTATTTTGACCGGGGCGATTTCCACCTTGAGCGCCCTGGATTTTCTCGGGTTCGGCATGCCGGCAGGCAGCGCGTCGCTGGGCGAACTGATCGCCCAGGGCAAGCAGAACCTGCAGGCGCCCTGGCTGGGCCTGACGGCGTTCTTCACCTTGGCGCTGATCCTGTCGTTGCTGGTCTTTATCGGCGAGGCATTGCGTGATGCCTTCGACCCCCGCTCATGAGTGACTGCCTATGAACCTCATTGAAATCCGCGACCTCAGTGTCGCCTTCAGCGGCCAGACCGTGGTGCGCAACCTGTGCCTGGACGTGCGCCAGGGCGAATGCCTGGCGCTGGTCGGCGAGTCGGGCTCGGGCAAGTCGGTGACGGCCCATTCGATCCTGCAACTGCTGCCCGAAGCCGGTACGCACACCACGGGCTCGGTGAAGTATCGCGGCCAGGAGCTGATCGGCGCGTCGGCGGCGACCCTGCAAAAGCTGCGCGGCAACCGCATTGCGATGATCTTCCAGGAGCCGATGACCTCGCTCAACCCGCTGCACAGCATTGAAAAACAGATCGGCGAAACCCTGCTGCTGCACAAGGGCCTGGGGGGCAAGGCGGCGCAGGCGCGCATCCTTGAATTGCTTGAGCTGGTGGGTATCCAAAAGCCCAAGGAGCGCCTCAAGGCCTATCCGCATCAGCTCTCCGGCGGCCAGCGCCAGCGCGTCATGATCGCCATGGCCCTGGCGTGTGAGCCGGAACTGTTGATCGCCGATGAACCGACCACCGCGCTGGACGTGACCGTGCAGCGCAAGATCCTGCTGCTGCTCAAATCCTTGCAACAACGCCTGGGCATGTCGCTGCTGCTGATCAGCCATGACCTTAACCTGGTGCGCAGCATTGCCCAGCGCGTGTGCGTGATGCGCGCCGGTGAGATTGTCGAGCAGGCCGACTGCCAGACGCTGTTCAACGCACCGCAACACCCTTACAGCCGCCTGTTGCTGGATGCCGAACCTGCCGGCGATGCGCTGTGCAGTGATGAACGCGAAACGGTGTTGCAGGTCGATGACCTGACGGTGCAGTTCCCCCTCAGCGGCGGGCTGTTTCGGCGCAAGACCTACCTGCGCGCGGTGGACGGCATCAGCCTCAGCGTGCAGCGCGGCAAGACCCTGGGAATTGTCGGCGAGTCGGGTTCGGGTAAATCGACCCTGGGCCAGGCGATCCTGCGTCTGCTCGACTCCACCGGCAGTATCCGCTTCCAGGGTGAAGCGCTCGACCCGCTGAATAATCAGCAAATGCGCCCGTGGCGCAAGCAGATGCAGGTGGTGTTCCAGGACCCTTACGGCAGCCTCAGCCCACGTATGTCGGTGGAGCAGATCATCAGCGAAGGCCTGGAAGTGCACGCGCCGTGCAGCTTGGCCGAGCGCGATGCGCAAGTGGTGCAAGTGCTCAAGGACGTGGGCCTCGACCCCGCCAGCCGCCACCGCTACCCCCACGAGTTTTCCGGCGGCCAGCGCCAACGCATCGCCATCGCCCGTGCGCTGGTGCTCAAGCCGGCACTGATGCTGCTGGACGAACCGACCTCGGCGCTGGACCGCACGGTGCAAAAGCAGGTGGTGGCGTTGCTGCGTGAGTTGCAGGAGAAATACGGTCTGACCTACCTGTTTATCAGCCATGACCTGGCCGTGGTGCGCGCCATGGCCCATGACATGATTGTGGTCAAGGACGGCAAGGTGGTGGAACGTGGCGCGAGCCATAGCGTGTTCGAATCGCCGCAGCATCCGTACACCAAAGAACTGCTGGCGGCGGCGCACATCCCCTTGTAGGAGCACGCTCTCCCCTGTGGGAGCGGGCTTGCTCGCGAAGGCGGCGTGTCAGGCAATACCTGCGGCACTGCTACAGCGCTTTTTCGCGAGCAAGCCCGCTCCCACAGCATTGCGACTCCACCCTCCATTTGTGTTGACGGCATAAATATGAACATCAGCGACAGCCTCAAGGACTACCAACAGGTTCGCGGCCTGGCCATCCAGTCGCTGTTCGAAATCATCGAGCAGTCCAGCGAAGGCACGGTGATTGTCGATCGCGACGCCAATATCGTGTGGATGAACGAGCGTTACGCCAAGCGCTTCGGCCTCAAGCGCGCCGACGAAGCCATCGGCCAACCGTGCGAGCAGGTGATCTCCAATAGCCTGCTCCGCCAGGTGGTGCGCAACGACCAGCCGATTTTGCTGGACATCCAGGACACGCCCAAAGGCCCGCTGGTGGTGATGCGCCTGCCGATTCACGATGACGCCGGCGCGGTGATCGGCGCGATTGGCTTTGCGCTGTTCGACGAGTTGCGCAACCTCTCGCCACTGATCGAGCGCTACCTGAGCATGCAGCAGGAGCTGGCGTCCACCCGCTCGCTGCTGCGCTCGCGGCAGAGCAAATACAACTTCGCGCATTTTATCGGCACCAGCGCGGCCAGCCTGGACGTCAAACGCCGGGCGCGGCGCAGTGCGAATGCCCAGTCGCCGGTGTTGCTGCTGGGTGAAACCGGTACCGGCAAAGAATTGCTGGCCCAGGCGATTCACGGCGCCTCGCCGCGTGCACACAAAGCTTTTGTCAGCATCAACAGCGCGGCGATTCCCGCGGATCTGCTTGAAGCCGAATTCTTCGGCACTGCGCCGGGGGCCTTTACCGGCGCCGACCGCAAAGGCCGTCCCGGCAAACTGCAGATTGCCCAGGGCGGCACGCTGTTTCTCGACGAGATCGGCGACATGCCCCTGCCGCTGCAAAGCAAACTGCTGCGGGTGTTGCAGGAAAAGGAATACGAGCCGGTAGGTTCCAACGAAATGCTGCACAGCGATGTGCGGGTGATTGCGGCCACGTCCATGGACCTGGAAGCGGCAATCAAGCGTGGCGAGTTTCGCGCGGATTTGTATTACCGGCTGAATGTGCTGCCGATCCAGGTGCCGCCGTTGCGCGAACGCCTGGATGACATCCCGGCGTTGAGCGAGGCGATTCTGGAGGAGCTGCGCAGCCAGCATGAACTGAACCGCGAGGCCCTGGCGTTGCTGGCGCAGCATGCGTGGCCGGGGAATATCCGCGAGCTGCGCAATGTGCTGGAGCGCGCGGCGTTGTTGAGTGATGACCTGGTGCTGGATGCCAACGAGATTCGCGCCGCGATTGGCACGTTCAGCCCGGTGGCGCGTGGCGCCGTAGCAACCGTCGAGGGCGAGACGTTTGCGGCGGCGCGTGAGCGGTTTGATCGGCAGGTGATTGAGGCAGCGTTGGCGGCGTGTGAAGGCAACGTCGTGGAGGCAGCCCAGCGGTTGGGCCTGGGCAGGTCGACGCTGTACAAAAAGATGGTGGCGCTCGGCATTGCCCAGTCTCAATAAAGAGACACGATTCTCACTATGAAGACAATCTGATGTGGGAGCGGGCTTGCTCGCGAAGGCGGTGGTTCTGCAACTCATGCGCCGACTGATACGCCGCTTTCGCGAGCAAGCCCGCTCCCACATTGGGTGTTCACTTGTCTCTAAATAGAGATTAATTTCAGAATTACCGATCACAAATCAAAAAATATACTTATATTTCAACGAGTTAATAAACTGGCACACATCTAGCTATAGCCCCTCTCCAACGCCTCACCCCACAAAAATAACAATTCGATCTGGAGACACACCATGAGTGTGATCATTGCCCTGGCAGCCCTTGCGCTGCTGATGCTGGCTGCCTACCGTGGCTACAGCGTGATCCTGTTTGCCCCCATCGCCGCCCTCGGCGCCGTACTGCTCACCGACCCGTCCGCCGTCGCCCCTGCGTTTACCGGGGTGTTCATGGAGAAAATGGTCGGTTTCATCAAACTGTATTTCCCGGTGTTCCTGCTCGGCGCGGTGTTCGGCAAGCTGATCGAGCTGTCGGGCTTTTCGCGTTCGATTGTGGCCGCCGCCATCGGTTTGCTCGGCACGCGCCAGGCGATGCTGGTGATTGTGCTGGTCTGCGCCCTGCTCACCTACGGTGGCGTGTCGCTGTTTGTGGTGGTGTTTGCGGTGTACCCGTTTGCGGCAGAGATGTTTCGCCAGAGCAATATTCCCAAGCGCCTGATTCCGGCGACCATCGCCCTCGGCGCGTTTTCGTTCACCATGGACGCCCTGCCGGGTACGCCGCAAATCCAGAACATCATCCCCAGTACCTTCTTCAACACCACCGCCTGGGCCGCGCCGTGGCTGGGCCTGATCGGCACGGTGTTCGTGTTCTGCACCGGCATGCTCTACCTGGCGCGTCAGCGCAACAAGGCCCAGCGTGCCGGCGAAGGCTATGGCACCGAGCTGCGCAACGAGCCGGAAACCGCGGACAACCTGGCGCTGCCCAACCCATGGATCGCGCTGTCGCCGCTGCTGCTGGTGGGCGTGATGAACTTGCTGTTCACCCACTGGATTCCGCAGTGGTACGGCAAGACCCACAGCCTCAGTCTGCCGGGCATGAGCGCGCCGGTGACCACCGAGATCGCCAAGCTCACCGCGATCTGGGCCGTGCAGGCGGCGTTGCTGGTGGGCATCGTCATGGTGCTGGTGTTCGGCTGGTCGGCGATCAAAAGCAAGCTCGCCGAAGGCAGCAAAAGCGCGGTCAGCGGCGCGCTGCTGGCGGCGATGAACACCGCGTCGGAATACGGTTTTGGCGCGGTGATCGCCTCGCTGCCGGGCTTTCTGGTGCTGGCGGACTGGCTCAAGGGCATTCCCAACCCGCTGGTCAACGAGGCGATCACCGTAACCTTGCTGGCCGGCATCACCGGTTCTGCGTCGGGCGGCATGAGCATCGCCCTGGCAGCGATGTCCGAGAGCTTTATTTCAGCGGCCCATGCGGCCAATATCCCTCTTGAAGTGCTGCACCGGGTCGCGGCCATGGCCAGCGGCGGCATGGACACCCTGCCCCACAACGGCGCGGTGATCACGCTGCTGGCGGTGACCGGGCTGACTCACCGCGAAGCCTACAAAGACATTTTCGGCATCACGATTATCAAGACCCTTGCGGTGTTCGTGGTGATCGGTACTTTCTACGCCACCGGCATTGTGTGAGGTTTTCATGACGACATTGAACGGCAAGACCGCCCTGGTTACCGGCTCCACCAGCGGCATCGGTTTGGGCATCGCGCTGAGCCTGGCAGAGGCCGGCGCCAACCTGATCCTCAACGGCTTCGGCGACGCCAGCGCGGTGATCGCCCAGGTACAGGCATTGGGCGGCAAGGTCGGCCATCACCCGGCGGACGTCAGCGACCCCGCGCAGATCGCCGACATGATCGCCTACGCCGAGCGCGAGTTCGGCGGCGTCGACATTCTGGTCAACAACGCCGGCATTCAGCATGTGTCGGCGGTGGAGGACTTCCCGGCCGAGCGTTGGGACTCGATTATCGCGATCAACCTGTCGTCGGTGTTCCACAGCACCCGCTTGAGCCTGCCGGGCATGAAAGCCAAGGGTTGGGGGCGCATCGTCAACATTGCCTCGGTGCATGGCCTGGTCGGCTCGGTGGGCAAGGCGGCCTATGTGGCGGCCAAGCACGGCGTGATCGGCCTGACCAAGGTGGTGGGCCTGGAGACCGCCACCAGCAACGTCACCTGCAACGCCATCTGCCCAGGCTGGGTGCTGACGCCGTTGGTGCAACAGCAGATTGATGACCGCGCAGCCAAAGGCGTGGACCCGCAGCAGGCGCAGCACGACTTGCTCGCGGAAAAACAGCCATCGCTGGCGTTTGTGACGCCGCCGCAGCTGGGTGAGTTAGTGCTGTTTTTGTGCAGTGAGGCGGGTGCGCAGGTGCGCGGTGCCGCGTGGAATATCGATGGCGGCTGGCTGGCCCAATAAAAACAGACACTGAAGATCGAATGTGGGCGCTGGCTTGCCAGCCCCCACAGTTTCGACCTGTGTTGGCTGCAAGATTTGTACAAGAACAAGAGACTTCCTCATGTCCGACATCCTCTGGCAACCCTCCCCCGAGCGCATCCGCAACACGCGGATGGACCAGTTCCGGCGCTTCATCAACCAACGCCACAGCCTGCAGCTGGCCGACTACCCCGCCCTGCACCAGTGGAGCATCGACCAGCGTCCCGACTTCTGGCAGGCCATCGTCGCGTTCTTCGACGTGCAGTTTCGCAGCCCGCCCACCGCGACGCTGATCGAAGGCACTCAGATGCCCAGCGCCCAGTGGTTTCCCGGCGCCACCCTGAACTTTGCCGAACACCTGCTGCGCCGTCGCGACGATCACCCGGCGGTGGTCGCGATCAGCGAGGATGGCCAGCGCGAACAACTGACCTACGCCGAAGTGGCCGAACACGTCGCCGGCCTGCAACACAGCCTGCGCGCGGCCGGTGTCGGCGTGGGCGACCGCGTGGCCGCGTGCATGCCCAACACCTGGCAAACCCTGGTGGGCATGCTCGCCACCACCAGCCTCGGCGCGATCTGGTCATGCTCATCGCCGGACTTCGGCACCCAAGGCGTGATCGACCGTTTTGGTCAGATCGAACCCAAGGTGTTGATCACCTGTGCGGGGTATCGCTACGCCGGCAAGGGCATCGACCAAACGGCCAAACTGAATGAAATCCTCGCGCGCCTGCCGTCCCTCGAACAATTGATTATCGTGCCTTACGCGCGGCCTCAAGCGCGCGTCGCGGACTATCAGACCCAGGCCAGGGTGGCGCTGTGGGATGACTTCTACACCCCCGGCGGCGAGCCTGAATTTGTCGCGGTGCCATTCGATCACCCGCTGTACATCCTTTATTCGAGCGGCACCACCGGCGTGCCCAAATGCATCATCCACGGCACCGGCGGTGTGCTGCTCACCCACCTCAAGGAACACGGCCTGCACGCCGACCTGTCGCGCGAAGATTGCCTGTTCTACTACACCACCTGCGGCTGGATGATGTGGAATTGGCTGGTGTCGGTGCTGGCCCTCGGTGCCACGGCAGTGCTGTACGACGGCTCACCGTTTCACCCCGGACCGGAACGCTTGATCGACCTGATCGACGCCGAGAAAATCAGCGTGTTCGGCACCAGCCCCAAATTCCTCGCCACCCTGGAAAAAGCCGGCGTGCAGCCGCGCTTGAGCCATTCGCTGAACAGCCTCAAAGGCCTGATCTCGACGGGCTCGCCGCTGTCGCCGCAGAGCTACGACTACGTGTACCGCCAGATCAAGCGGGAGCTGTGCCTGTCGTCGATGTCCGGCGGCACCGATATCGTCTCCTGCTTTGTGATCGGCAACCCGGTGCTGCCGGTACGTCGCGGGCAGATGCAGTGCAAGAGCCTAGCAATGGCCATCGAAGTATGGAACGAGCAGGGCAAAGCGGTGATCGGCGAAAAAGGCGAACTGGTGTGCACCCGGCACTTTCCGGCCATGCCGATTGGCCTGTGGAACGACCCGCAGCAGCACAAACTGCGCGCCTCGTACTTCAGCCAGTTTCCCGGCGTGTGGGCCCAGGGCGACTACGCCGAGCAATGCCCGACTGGCAGCTGGCTGATTCACGGCCGCTCCGACGCGGTGCTCAACCCCGGTGGCGTGCGCATCGGCACGGCGGAGATTTATCGCCAGGTGGAAAAAGTCCCGCAGGTGCTGGAAAGCCTGGCCATCGGCCAACGCTGGCAGGATGACGTGCGCGTGGTGCTGTTCGTGCGCCTTACAGACGGTATCGAGCTGGATCAGGCCCTGGAGCAGCAGATTCGCCAGGTGATTCGCGCCAACACCACGCCGCGCCACGTGCCGGCGAAGATCCTCGCCGTCACCGATATTCCACGCACCATCAGCGGCAAGATTGTCGAGTTGGCGGTGCGCAATGTGGTGCACGGAGAGCCGGTGAAGAACACCGACGCCCTGGCGAATCCGCAAGCGCTGGAGCAGTTTCGCCAGCGCCCTGAGCTGGCCGAATGATGAAAGGTTTCAGCGCAAAAGCACTCAATTGAAGACAAAGTCCCAATGCATGCTATTTTTCGAGGGGTAGTCAGCCGCTCCCATCTCGCGGGATAATCGGCTTTTGTTGTACTTCAAAGTGTCAGGTGTAGGGCTTTTTCATGAATGGAACATCCACCGGTAGCGAAGCCGCTGCATTGATTGCGCGGCTGGACTGGGCGCAAAGCCCCCTCGGTGAGGCCAACGACTGGCCGCAAAGTCTACGCACAGCGGTCGACATCGTGGTCCACTCACCGATGCCAATGCTGCTGCTGTGGGGCCCCCTGCTCACGCAGCTTTACAACGACGGCTTTGCGCGGCTTGCGGGCAGCAAGCACCCTGGCGCGTTGGGCCAGCCGGCGCATGAGACCTGGCCGGAATTGGCCAGCTTCACCGCGCCAGTCTACGACGCCGTGCTGAGCGGCCAGGTGCGCACGTTCAGCGAGCAACGCTTTGTGCTGCAACGCAACCACCGCGATACCGAGATCTGGCTCGACCTGACCTACAGCCCGGTCCGCGATGAAAGCGGGACGGTGGCCGGTATCCTGGTCACCGCCATCGAAACCAACGAACGGCGCAGCAAAGCCCTCGAGCTGCAGCAGCGCTCCGAAGACAGCCTCAAGGCCCAGCACAGCACCGAGCAACGCCTGCAACTGGCGCTGGCGGCAACGGATGCGGTCGGCACCTGGGACTGGGACATCGGCGAAGACCGCTTTATTGCCGATGCACACTTCGCCCACCTGCACGGCGTCGACCCGAGTGACGCCGGCCTGCTGCCCATCAGCGACTACCTGCAAGGCGTACACCCCGAAGACCGCGGTATGGTGGCGCGCAGCATCAAGCATTGCATCACCTTCGGCACCGAGTACGCCGAGGAATACCGCCTGCTGCAAGCCGACGGCCAGGTGCGCTGGGTGTTCGCGCGCGGGCGCTGTTACAAGGATCATCAAGGCCGCCCGGCACGCTTTTTAGGCGCAGCGCTGGACCTGACCGAACGCAAACACACCGAGCAGGCCTTGCGCCAAAGCCAGACCGAACTGCAGTTGATCATCAACGCCATGCCGGTGCTGATCGGTTACGTCGACCACGAACAACGTTTTCGCCTGAACAACAGCGCCTACCTCGACTGGTACGGCATGACGCCCCAGGAGTTGTACGGCAAGAGCATCCGCGAAGTGCTCGGCGATGAGGTGTATGCCGGGCGCGAAGACAAGATCGCGGCGGCGCTCAAGGGCAAGGCGTGCAGCTTCATGACCGTGACGCCCCACCACGACGGCCGGCCGCGCCATGCACTGATGAAGTACTTGCCGCGCTTTAGCAATGACGGCTCGGTGAATGGCTTTTACATCTTCGTGATCGACGAGACCGAACGCAAACTCACCGAAGAAGCCCTGCGCCACCTCAACGAGAACCTCGAAGAACGCGTGGCCCAGCGTACCCAGGCGCTGGCCGAGGCCAACCAGCGCCTGCAAAACGAGATGTTCGAACGCGAGCGCGCTGAGGATGCGCTGCGCCATGCGCAGAAGATGGAAGCGGTGGGTCAGCTCACTGGCGGCATCGCCCATGATTTCAACAACATGCTCACCGGTATTATCGGCAGCCTGGACCTGATGCAGCGCTACATCGCCGCCGGGCGCAGCGATGAGATCGGCCGGTTTACCGACGCGGCGGTCTCCTCCGCTCACCGTGCGGCCGCCCTCACCCACCGGCTGCTGGCGTTCTCCCGGCGCCAGTCGCTCGACCGCCGCCCGCTGGACCCGAACACGCTGGTGGCGTCGCTGGAAGACTTGTTCCGCCGCACCAAAGGCGCGCATATCTCACTCAAGGTGCAGCTGGGCAAGGACATCTGGCCGGTGAATACCGATGCCAGCCAGTTGGAAAACGCCCTGCTGAACCTGGTGATCAACGCGCGCGACGCAATGCCCGACGGCGGCGAATTGGTGATTGAAACCGCCAACAGCTACCTGGACGGCACCGACATCACCACCCTCGAACCGGTCAAGGCCGGCGACTACGTGATGCTCGGCGTGAGTGACAACGGCAGCGGCATGGCGCCGAAGATTCTGGCCAAGGCCTTCGACCCGTTCTTCACCACCAAGCCTATCGGCCAGGGCACCGGCCTGGGGCTGTCGATGATCTACGGGTTTGCCCAGCAATCGGGTGGCCACGTGACCATTCAAAGTGAACCCGGCCAGGGCACCTGCGTGCGCCTGTACCTGCCGCGCCTGCATGGCACCGCGCTGGAAAGCAACCTGCCGCAGCACCTGAGTGAAGCGCCGCTGGCACTGGCCGGTGAAGCGGTGGTCGTCGTCGAGGATGACCCCGCGGTGCGCATGCTGGTGGTCAATGTGCTGGCTGAACTGGGCTACACCGCCCACCAGGCGGCGGATTCACGCACGGCACTGCCGCTGCTGGAGTCGGATTTGCGCGTGGACCTGCTGGTGACCGACGTCGGCCTGCCGGGCATGAACGGCCGCCAATTGGCAGAAATCGCCCGCCAGCACCGGCCCGGCCTGCGCGTGTTGTTCATGACCGGTTACGCCGAAAAAGCCGCCGAGCGCCAGGGCTTCCTGGAGGACGGCATGGACATGGTGGCCAAGCCATTCTCGGTTGAGCTGCTGGCGACCAAAATCCGCAGCATGATCAGCGTCGATGAATGAGTTCAGGCATAATCGCGCGCCCTTACGTTTGACCGTTGCCAGGTAACAACATGAAAGCCCAAGCCCGTCACATCCTGGTGAAAACCAGTGAGGAAGCCGAACAGCTCAAGCAGCGTATCGCCAAGGGCGAAGCGTTTGATGTGCTGGCCAAGAAATACTCGACCTGCCCGTCCGGCAAGCGCGGCGGTGATTTGGGTGAAGTGCGGCCAGGGCAGATGGTCGGGGCGATTGACGCGGTGATTTTCAAGAAGCCGGTGAAGGTGGTGCATGGGCCGATCAAGAGCAAGTTTGGCTATCACCTGGTGCAGGTGTTTTACCGGGATTAAGTGTTTGGCTTGAGACCGCTATCGCAGGCAAGCCAGCTCCCACACTTGACCGCATTTCAACTCAAGAATGCAGCCTGTTGAAGGAGTGCAGTCAACTGTGGGAGCCGGGCTTGCCCGCGAACCGCCGCAGGCGGCCATGTACCCGCTACTTCGGAATCAGTGCCCCCGGCACCTGGATGACCCGGCTCGCCAACCGATGACCAGCCAACGCTGCCTCTTGCGGCGGCTCACCCTTCAGCCGACTGGCCAATCGCAGGCAAGCCAGCTCCCACACTTGACCGCATTTCAACTCAAGAATGCAGCCTGCTGAAGGAGTGCAGTCAACTGTGGGAGCCGGGCTTGCCCGCGAACCGCCGCAGGCGGCCATGTACCCGCTACTTCGGAATCAGTGCCCCCGGCACCTGGATGACCCGGCCCGCCAACCGATGCCCAGCCAACGCTGCCTCTTGCGGCGACTCACCCTTCAGCCGACTGGCCAGATACGCCGCACTGAACGAATCCCCCGCCGCCGTCGTGTCCACCACCTTCTCGACCTTCAACGCCGGCACGGCAAAGCGCTCGCCAGCACAACGGATCAAACATTCATCCGCGCCGCGCTTGAGCACCACCTCTGCAATCGCCGGGTACGCCGCAAATACCTGCTCGCTGTCGGAATACCCAAACAACGCACGCTCGTCGTCCTCGGTCAGCAAGGCAATATCCACCTCCGCCAACACGGCGTGATACGCCGCGCGCGCCGCCTCGACGCTGGCCCATAAACGCGGCCGGTAGTTGTTGTCGAAGACTACCTTGCCACCGCGCTTGCGCGTTTCGATCAAGGTTTGCAGTAACCGCGTACGCCCGATTTCTCCCAGCACTGCCAGGGTAATACCGCTGAAATACACCACGTCATAACCCGGCAAAGCCGCCAGGATCGGCTCGGCGGCCGGGGTGGTGAAGCAGTCGCGCACGGCGGCTTCGTTGCGCCAGTAGAGGAATTTGCGTTCGCCGTTGGCGTCCGTCTGGATGCAGTACAACCCCGGCAACCGCCCGGGCAGGCGTTGAACCCTGCCCAGGCCCAGGCCCTCTTCGGCCCAGTGCTTGCACATGGCGTCGCTGAAACTGTCATCGCCCAGGGCGGTGACGTAATCGACCGTGCCAATGTCGCCCAGCTCGCGGCGCAGGTACACCGCTGCGTTCAGGGTGTCGCCGCCAAAGCTTTGTTGGAGGCTGCCGTCGGCGCGGTGTTGGAGTTCGATCATGCATTCGCCGATCAGGGCGATGCGCGGTTGTGGGTTCATGCCTTGGGTCTCTCGGTGTTCTGGAGGGCCTCTTCGCGGGCAAGACCGCTCCCACATTTGGACGTGTTCACAATCCAATGTGGGAGCGGGCTTGCCCGCGATAGGCGCGACGTGGTCTAGAAGCAGGTATGCAGCGACTCGATCACCTGCAACTGCTCATCCACCAGGCAGCCCACTTGCCACTTGTCGAAGGTCAGGCAAGGGTGCGAGGTGCCGAACGAGATGATGTCGCCGATGCGCAACTCAACCCCAGGCGCCACGGTCATGAACGCATGCTGGTCCATCACCGCCGTCACGATGCAGGCGGTGACGTCATCGCCTTCGGCCGGCACAATTCCAGCCCGGTAGCGCTTGAGCGGCACCGGCAAACCGGCGTCGTAGGCCACGTCGCGCTTGCCCAGGGCGATCACCGCAAAGCCTGGCTCGGGCATCGATTGCACGTGCGCCCAGACTTCCAGCGCCGGGCGCAGGCCTTCGTTGAGGTCGCTGCGACGGTCAAGCACGCAGCATTGCGCTTCTTTGTAGATGCCGTGGTCGTGAGCCACATAGCTGCCAGGTCGCAGCACGCTGAGGAAACGGCCGGCGGCGTTTTGTTCTTCAAAGGACTCGGCGATCAGGTCGTACCAGGCCGAACCCGAGGCGGTAATGATCGGTTTGGGCAGGTCGAAAGAGCCGTTGTTTTGCAGGTCGACCGCCAGGCGCACCAGGCTGGCGGCGAAGTCGCGGATGCCGCTGATGGCGTGCTCGCCATGAATCACGCCTTCGTAGCCTTCAATGCCGGTGAGGGCCAGCGCCGGTTGGGCCTTGATCGCCTTGGCCAGCTCGCGCACTTCCTGCTCGCTGCGGCAGCCGCAACGGCCGCCGACCACGCCGTACTCGATCATCACGTTCAAGCGCAGGCCACGGGCGGCGAAAAACAGCCCCAGGTCGGCGACGTTGTCCGGGTGATCGACCATGCAATGGAAGTCGAAGTCTTTGTCGGCCAGCAGATCAGCAATCAACGCCATGTTTGGCGCGCCGACCAATTGGTTGGCCATCAATACGCGACGCACGCCCCCGGCATAGGCGGCGCGGGTCTGCACCGCATTGGCCAGGGTGATGCCCCAGGCGCCCGCCTCGATCTGGCGCTGAAACAACGCCGGCATCATGCTGGTTTTGCCATGGGGCGCCAGTTCTGCGCCGCTGTTGCTGACGAAGTCCTGCATCCAGCGAATGTTGTGTTCCAGGGCGTCACGGTGCAGCACCAGGGCCGGCAGGCTGACGTCGCGGACCAGGTGGGCGCCAACGGCGGCGGCGCCTTTTTCAACGGCGTTGAGGGCAGTCATAAAAACTCCTATTCGTTGATGCGTCGGGCCAGGTTGTTGGCGCTGTCGATCAACACCCGGCGATAGTCGTTGTAGTTTTTGATCGCGTCGGCCCGTGGGGCAACGATGCACAAGGTCGCAATGCTGATGCCCTGCGCGTCCCGCACCGGGGCGGCGAAGCAATGGGTGAAGGTGTCGGCCACGCTGTCGAAGGAGAAGAACCCATCGAGCGTAGCCTGGCGGATCTGCGCCAGAAACGTCTCCAGCGGCAGGCGTTGGCCGTCTGGCAGGATGAAATCGTCGTAGTCGATCAGGTCGATAATCTGCTGGTCGCTCAGGTGCCCCAGCAACAAGCGCCCGGAAGCAGTCCACGGGATCGGTGCGTTTTCGCCGATGTCCGACGAGATGCGGAAATGCCGCTCGCCCTCGCGCATCAGCGCCACCGTGTATTTGCGCCCGTTGAGCAGGCACATCTGCGCGGTTTCGTGGGTCTGGCTGACGATTTCCTGCAAGGCGTGATCGGCCTCGCGGGTCAGGTCGAAGTGGCGCAGGTGCGCCTGGCCGAGGAAGTACAGTTGGCGGCCGAGGTAGACGTGGCCGTCCTTGCCCACGGTTTCGAGGATGCGCCGCTCAAGCAACGAGGCGACCAATTCGTAGACCGTGGATTTTGGGCTGCCGATGCCGCTGGCAATATCATTCGGGCGCAGGGGCTGGCCGATTTCCTTGAGAAAATCGAGGATATCGAATGCACGGTCCAGTCCTTTGGCGCGGCGTTTGATGGTGTCTTCGGTCATGGCAGTTCGGTCCGGTCGAAATTCTAGGGTCTGGCAGAGATCCCCTGTGGGAGAAGGCTTGCCCCCTCCCACATTTGATCTTCAGTGGATTTCAAGAGAGGGGCATTTAGCCTTTTTTCTTGTAGGCCACGCAATCAATCTCAACCTTGCAGTCGACCATCATGTTGGCCTGCACACAGGCGCGTGCCGGGGCGTGTTCGGGGGTGAAATACTCGCCGAACACCTTGTTGAAACTCCAGAAGTCGCGCGGGTCTTCCAGCCATACGCCAACGCGCACCACGTCCTTCAACTCGTAACCGGCCTCTTCCAGAATGGCCACCACGTTGCGCAGGGTCTGGCGGGTTTGTTCGATGATGCCGCCGTTGATGATTTCACCGTCCACCGCTGGCACCTGGCCCGAGACGTAAAGCCAGCCGTCCGCTTCCACTGCACGTGCGAAAGGACGCGGTTGGCCACCGCCGGCGGTGCTGCCGGTGCCGTAACGAGTAATGCTCATAAAGTTGCTCCTGATTTAAAAACGAATGTTCTTCAAAAATTCCGCCAGGCGCGGCGATTGTGGGCGTTCGAAGATGTCCTTCGCGCTGCCCTGCTCTTCAATGCGGCCCTGGTTCATGAATACGATCTTGTCCGACACTTCATAGGCAAAGCGCATTTCGTGGGTGACCAGCAACATGGTCATGCCCTCTTCCGCCAGGCCCTTGATCACGCTGAGCACCTCGCCCACCAACTCCGGGTCAAGGGCCGAGGTGACTTCGTCGAACAGCATCAAGCTGGGGTTCATCGCAATCGCCCGGGCAATCGCCACGCGCTGTTGCTGACCGCCGGACAACTGGCCGGGGAAGTGATTGCGCCGCTCCAGCAGGCCGACGCGGTCCAGCCATTTTTCGGCCAGGGCCACGGCTTCGTCCTTGCCCATCTTCTTGACCTTGAGCAGGCCAAGGGTGACGTTTTGCAACGCGGTGAGGTGCGGAAACAGGTTGAACTGCTGGAACGCCATGCCGGTCATCGCGCGGTGCTGGGCAATCACCCGCTCAGGGTGGCGCACACGCTTGCCGGCGATTTCGCTGTAGCCGATGGACTCGCCGTCCAGGGTGATCTGCCCGCCCTGGAATTCTTCCAGCAGGTTGACGCAGCGCAGCAGCGTGGTTTTGCCCGAGCCGCTGGAGCCGATCAACGTCACCACGTTGCCGCGCTGCATGGACAGGTCGACACCCTTGAGCACTTCGACCTGGCCGTACTGTTTACGCAGGCCGCGAATGTTCAAAAGCGGTTGGTTGGTTTGAGGTTGGTTCATGGCAAGGCCACCCGCTTTTCAATGTAGCGCCCGAATAACTCGATGGCGTAGTTGATGACAAAGAACAGAAACCCGGCGAACAGGTAGAACTCCAGGGTCATGAAGGTGCGCGCGATCACTTGCTGGGTGCTCAGCAGCAGCTCGGCCACGCCGATCACCGAGAGCAAGGTCGAGGCCTTGACGATTTCCGTGGAGGAATTGACCCAGGTCGGCAGGATCTGGCGCAACGCCTGAGGCAACAGCACGTAACCCAGCGACTGGTAGAACGTCAGGCCAATTGCCTTGCCCGCTTCCAGTTGCCCACGGGGAATGGCCTGCAGCGCACCGCGCACGATTTCCGACACGTGAGAGCCGCAGAACAGCGTCAGCCCGACGGCGCCGGCCTGGAACGCGGTGATCTGCCAACCGAGCGCCGGCAGCATGTAGAAACACGCCAGCACCAGCACAAACACCGGCGTACCACGGATCAGGTCGACATACAGACGAAACGGCGCGCGCATCCAGAATTTGCCGTAGGTCAGGATCAACCCGGCGACGATGCCGATCAGCGTACCGAAAATAATCGCCAGCGCAGACACATACACGCTGGCCTGAAAGCCCGCCCACAGGGTGTCCCGGGCGATCCACAACTCATGCAGCCAGCTGGGGGACTCGTACATGGAAACCCTCCTTTAACGACGGATCGCCAGACGCTGTTCCAGGTAACGGAGCAGCATGGCAATGAGGTAACAGGCAGCCACGTAGAGCGCGGTCGTGACCATCCAGGTTTCAATCACCCGGTAGCTTTCGACGTTGATCTTGCGGGCGTAATAGGTCAGCTCCGGCACGGCAATCGCCGCGGCCAGCGAGGTGTCCTTGAACAGCGAAATGAAGTTGTTCGACAACGCCGGCAAGACGTTGCGCAGCATCACCGGCACGGTGATGTAGGCGCGGATACGCCACTCACCCAGGCCGATGGCCAAGCCGGCTTCCCGCAAACCCTTGGGAATATTCAGCAGCCCGGCGCGAAACACTTCGGTGAGGTAGGCACCGGCGTACAACGACAGCGTGATGATGAAGGACGGGATTTTGTCGAGACGAATCCCCAGTGACGGCAGTGCAAAGTAGATCAACAGGATCAGCACCAGAATCGGCGTATTGCGGATCACCGTCACGTACACCGAGGCGATGATGCGCAACGCGCGGTGTCTGGACAGCATGGCGAACGCCATCATCAGGCCGATCACGCAGCCAATCGCGATCGACAGCAGCGCCAGCTCAAGGCCCAGGCCGAGCCCCGCCAGCAAGCTGGGGAAATCACGCCACACGGCGGCAAAGTTCAACTGATAGTTCATGGTCTGCAGTACCTGATTGGGGCGCCGTCAGCGACGCCCCAGGGTTTACGATTTACTTGAACTCAACCGGGAAACCGATCGCTGGCTCTGGCAAATCCACGCCGAACCACTGCTTGAACGAGGCCTTGTAGGTCGGAAATTCCACGCCGGTCATTGCTTCATGCAGCGCAGTGTTGACGAAGTTCAGCCAGTCCTGGTCGCCACGCTTGACCGCACACGCGTAGGTTTGCGGGCTCCAGGCGTAGGTCGGGCTGCGGTAGCGGCCTGGGTTTTGCACCATCAGGTACTTGACCGACGACTGGTCGGTGGCAGCAGCATCGGCGCGGCCGGAGTTCACGGCCTGGTACATCAGGTCGACGCTGTCGTACTGATCAACCTTGGCCTTGGGCAGCGCCTGGTGCACCAGCTCTTCGGCGTAGACGTTTTGCAGCACGGCCACAGTGACGCCGTCGCCGGCGGCTTGCAGGTCTTCGATTTCCTTGTACTTGCTGTTGTTCGGCAACAGCAGGCCCACGCCTTCGCGGTAATACGGCAAGGTAAAGGCAACCTGCTGCGCACGGCTGGCGGTGACGGTAATGAACTGGCAACTCATGTCGACCTTGTCGGTCAGCAGGTTGGGAATACGTGCGTCGGAAGACTGCACCACAAACTCGACCTTGCTCGGGTCGTTGAACAAGCCTTTGGCCACAATGCGGCCGATGTCGATATCAAAACCCTGCAACTTGCCATCCGCTCCCTGGAAGTGCCACGGCGCATTGGTACTGCCTGTACCCACAATGAGATGCCCACGCTTGAGCACATCATCGAGCTTGCTGTCCGCCGCGTGCACAACGCTTGCGAGGGAAGCCGATGCGGCGAAGAGAAAAACACACGCTTTAAACACGGAAGGTCGGTGATGCATGACAAGCACTCCAGGAGTTGTGTATTCCGCTATACCGGAACTTAGTATGTAACAACGGAATAGACAGCAGAAAGTGTGCCACACGCAGTCGCAGAAAAACATGACGCGAGTAAAGCTGTTTTAAATCAAGTGGATAGATATTGAGTTGGGGTAAGGCGCTATGCCAGCAGCCGGGCATGTGTTGCTACGCAAGGCCACACACGGCGGTGACAGTTGGATGCGGCGCACCACGGTAGCATTACCGTGCACCGTGGCGGTGCTAGGGCGTGGGTGTTTTCTGTGGCAGGCGGGCGTGTGATGGCAGACGGGCTTCTGGTGGTGGCAAGCGGGCCTCTTGTGGCGAGCGGGCTTGCCCCGCGTTGGGCTGCGAAGCGGCCCCAAAACCTGGCGACGCGGTTTTTCAGGTATAGCGCGGCGGCTGGCTTGGGAGCGCTTCGCACTCCAACGCGGGGCAAGCCCGCTCGCCACAGGAAGCTTGCTCACTACAGCTAGCCTGTTTGCCACGACTGGCCCGTTTGTCACATGGCCCATCTGCCACAAGTCGCCCGTCTGCCATGGCAGGTCTGCTCGTCACCAGCGTTTCTTGGCGAGGCTCTGGTTGTTTTTTTGTGCTGGGCTAGGCTGGTGGGAGGTCTGTGTACGGGAGCGTGGCGTGATGAAGGTAAGCATTATGGTGGTGTTGCTGGGCTGTCTGGCGGCCGGTACGGCTTCGGCCAGTAATGATCGCCGTGAATGCAAGGAAGAACTGCAGAAGCTCAAGGAAGCCTTCAGCACTGATTACACCAGCCAGAACCACCATGGCTATCGTCGGGCGAAGGCGTCCAGGGACAATGAGGAATACAAGAAATGCGCGAGCCAGGCGCGCAAGGCGCGTGAACGAACCGAGCGTGCCGACGATGCATGAGCCTGTCTACCTGTGAAGGTTGACAGTAGACGGTGGTGATCTCGCGATCTAGCGTACCCGGCAGGCCCCCTCGGCCAGGTGCACAAGGAGATCATCATGGGTGCTGCCAATGCGGTGATTGATACCCTCAGCGACTACCAGCAGGTTCTGAATCAGCACCCGCTGGTGATCGTGCTGTTTACTTCCCAGTCCTGCCAGGCGTGCCTGGGAGTTCACCCACGCTTTAATAGCATCGCCGAAAAATACGCCGGCCGAGTGAAGAGCATGATCCTGGACACCGCCCGGACGCCGAGAATCGAAGGCGTGGACGGCACCCCCACCCTGGTGGTCTACAAAAATGCCCTTGAGGTCGAAAACCTCAAGGGCATTGGCGCGCCGGATGAACAGGAAGCACTTCTGGATCAGGTGTTCAAAGACTACGCGCCGTAGGTATCAGCAGCACCTGCGTCACCCGCCGCTCCTCCACTGCCGCCACCGTCAGGTGCCAGCCTTCGTGCTCCAGGCTGTCGCCCACTCGCGGCAAGCGGTCCAACAGACTCATCACCAAACCTGCGAGCGTCTGGTAATCGTCGGTGGCCACGGCCTTGAAGCCGGTGCGCTGGCGCACCTGGTTAAGGGTCAAGGCGCCATTGGCGCGAAAGCCTGCGCCCTCCTCGACGATATCCGGCCCTTCGATTTCGCTGGCATCCGGCAATTCACCAGCGATGGATTCAAGGATGTCGGTCATGCTCAGCACGCCGATGAAATCGCCGAATTCGTTGATCACAAACGCAATATGGGTGGATGCCTGGCGCATCTGCTCCAGGGCGTTGAGAATCGAAAAGCTCTCCAGCAGGTTGACCGCGCGGCGCGCCAGGTGCTCCAGGTTCGGCTCGTGGCCGGCCAGGTATTCCTTGAGCAACTCCTTCTTGTGCACAAAGCCCAATGGCTCATCGACAGCACCGTTGCGGATCAACGGCAGCCGGGAGTAGGACGAATGCATCAATTTACGGCGGATAGTGTCGGCATCGTCCGCCAGATCGATACAGTCGACCTTGGCCCGCGGCGTCATCAAGCTGCGAATCGGGCGCTCGGCCAACTGCAACACGCCACTGATCATCACGCGCTCGCGTCGATCAAACAGCGGGCCCTGGGTCGCATCCGGCTCGCCCATCAAGTCGGCAACGTCGTCATCCATGCCCTCCACGGCCAGACTGCGACCCCCCAGTAAACGCATCACCGCATGCGCAGTGCGCTGGCGCACCGGCAACGTGCCCTGTACCGACTTTTTGCGACGGGCGCGGGCAAGCTGGTTGAACAGCTCCACCACAATCGAGAAGCCCATCGCCGCGTACAAGTAGCCTTTGGGCACGTGGAAACCCAAGCCTTCGGCAGTCAGCACCAGGCCGATCATCATCAGGAAACTCAGGCACAGCATGATCACCGTCGGGTGCGCGTTGACGAAACGCGTCAGCGGCTTGCTCGCGACAATCATCAGGCCGATGGACACGATCACTGCGATCATCATCACCGCCAGCTCATCGACCATGCCCACGGCGGTCACCACCGCGTCGAGGGAGAACACCGCGTCGAGCACCACAATCTGCGCGACGATCGGCCAGAACATCGCATAGGTGGCATTGCCCGCCCGCTGGGCGACGTGACCTTCGAGGCGCTCGTGCAATTCCATAGTGGCCTTGAACAACAGGAACACACCGCCAAACAACATGATCAGGTCACGGCCGGAAAACCCCTTGCCGAAAACCTCGAACAGCGGCTGAGTAAGGGTGACCATCCAGGAAATACTCGCCAGCAGGCCCAGGCGCATCAGCAACGCCAGGGACAACCCGATCAACCGCGCCCGGTCGCGCTGCTCCGGCGGCAGCTTGTCCGCCAGGATCGCGATAAACACCAGATTGTCGATGCCCAGCACCAGTTCCAGCACAATCAAGGTCAACAGGCCGAGCCAGGCCGTTGGATCCGCTAACCATTCCATTTATAGAGCCTCGTTATAGATGTCTGAATGCCGGACACGGCAAAGCGCGGTCAGTGGACCGGGACAAGGGCAGCCATCGGAATACGGGGTGCTTCAGCGGGAACAGCAACAGCGGATGTCTTGGGGAAAGACGACTGGGAGGCTCCGAGAGGGTGTTCATGCAAGTCCTGCAGTGGAAAAGGACCTGAATCGTACAATCGAAACCTAAATTTCCTACAACGCAAAACTATTACAAAATCTGTACACAAGCCAACACAAAACCCATGTGGGAGCCGGCTTGCCTGCGATACAGGCAACTCGATGCGTCAGTAAAACCGAGGTGGCGCTATCGCAGGCAAGCCAGCTCCCACACAAGCCCGCTCCCACAGGTTGCTCTGCGTCGTGTCAGCTTTTACGCGTCGCATCATCCAGCGCCAAAATCGTATGCGCATTCGTCACCGTGGTTGCAAGGGTATTAATCACCCCCGAGCGCAACGCGCCAAGCGTCGCCGCCGCCTTGGTGTTCTCACTGGCAATCGCCACCACGTCCGGGATGCGAAACAGCGCCTGCACCGTCAGGCCGATCACCCGCCCCTGGATGGCGTTGACCGCCGGCTGCCCGTGTATGTCGATAAAGTCATAACCCATCATGTCGCCCACCGTACCGGACACACGGTTAACCCGCACAGCCCCCAACCCGCCGCGGTCAAGCCTGCAGCTTAGTCATCTGCTTGACCTGCTCGATATACCGCACCACCGCTGGTGCTTTCTCAAAGCGCCGATGAATCAGCGACAGCCACGACGAGGCCTCACTGCCCTGGATGCTGCGGTAGACCACGCCCGGCAAACTCACATGCCCGACCATCGACGCCGGCACCACCGCCACGCCCTGCCCTAACGACACCAACGCCATCACCGCCACCAAGCCACCCGGCTGTGGCCCCAGACGCGGGGCAAAACCGCCCTGTGCGGCGACGTGCAAGGTGCCGCTGATTTGTTCCGGCAGAATAAAGGTCTCGTTTTGCAGGTGTTCACAGCCAATGGCTTTGAGCCCCAGCAGCCAGGAATCCTGCGGCAGCGCCAACACAAAGCCTTCGCTGGCCAGGCGCACGGCGTCCACGCCATCGGGCAGGGTCATGGGCGAGCGGATATAGCCGATGTCATAGCGCCCGTCCGCCACCGCGCTCGGCAATGTCGCCATCGCACATTCGCGCACGTTCACGCTCACATCGGGAAATGCCTGGCTGAACGCGCGCATCTGGCGCTGCAACACGCCGGAGTACACCGCTGAGGCCACGTAGCCCAACTCGATATGACCAATCTCGCCGCGCCCGGCGCGCTGGGCACTGCGCTGGGCGAATTCGAATTGGCGCACCGTGGCTTCGGCTTCAACCAGCAACGCCGCACCGGCTTCGGTGAGGCTGACTTCGCGCTGCTGGCGGACAAACAAGCGCGTGCCCAGGCTGGCTTCCATGTCCTGGATTTGCCGGCTCAAGGTCGGCGGGGCGATGCCTAACTGCTCGGCGGCGCGGCTGAAGTTGCGCTGACGGGCGACGGCGAGGAAGTAGCGGAAATGGCGGATGTCCATTGCAGGATTAGCTCAAGGGTAATGAAGTGCTTCAGGCCAGCTAACGAGACCGGTCTTCGCCGGCGATAAGCTCACAGCACCTCAACACTAGAGAGCCTACGCGATGATCGTCAACTGCCTTTTCCTTATTGCCTGCAGGGTAATTCAGCCATGAGCCGGGTCAGTCCGCGCTTGACGCTGCTCACGGCGTCCGGCGTTTGTGCGCTGATCGTGCTCGACACCAATATCGTCGCCGTGACCCTGCCGAGCATCGCGCGTGACCTGGGCGCCAATTTTGCTGACATCGAGTGGGTGGTCAGCGCCTATATGCTCGCGTTTGCCGCGTTGTTATTGCCGGCCGGCAGCCTCGCCGACCGCTTTGGGCGCAAAAAGACCCTGGTCTGGGGCTTGAGCATTTTCATCCTGGCCTCCCTGGGCTGTGGCGCCGCACCGAATGCGCTGTTTCTGGACATCGCCCGCGCCGTCAAAGGCGTCGGCGCGGCGTTACTGCTGACCTCCGCCCTGGCCTCCATCGGCCATACGTTTCACGATGAAGTGGAGCGCGCCAAAGCCTGGGCGTTCTGGGGCGCGTGCATGGGCGTGGCGATGACCGCCGCGCCGACCTTGGGGGGCTTGATCACTCAGTACCTGGGCTGGCGCTGGATTTTCTACCTCAACCTGCCCGTGGGCTTGGGGCTGATGGCGCTGGTGCTGCGTGCGATTGCAGAATCCCGCGATACCCAATCGGCGCGGCTTGATCCGTGGGGCAGCCTGGCCTTCAGTGCCAGCCTGTTGTGCCTGATCTGGGGATTGATCGAGGCCAATCGCATCGGCTGGAACAACCCGCTGACCTATACGCGGCTTATTGGCGGTGCTGTGCTGCTGGGTGTGTTTGTGCTCGTCGAGCGCGTGCAGCGACGGCCCATGGTGGACCTGCAGCTGTTTCGCCACCCGCGCTTTATCGGCGCATTGCTGGGGATGTTTGCCTATGCCGGCTGCGCCCAGGTGATGATGACGCTGCTGCCGTTTTACCTGCAAAACGGTTTGGGCCTCTGTGCGATTGCCTCGGGCCTGGGGATGCTGCCGTTTGCACTGACCATGCTGATTTGCCCACGGATCGGCGCTCGCCTGGCCGGGCGCTTTGCACCGGCGACCATGATGGCGAGCGGTTTGACCTTGGTCGGTTGCGGCAACCTGCTGAGCGCCTGGGCGGTCAATGTGGGTGGCTACGTGCCCTTCGCCCTGGCAATTGCCGTGACCGGCGCCGGCGCGGGACTGCTCAATGGCGATACGCAGAAAAACATCATGGCTTGCGTGCCTCGGGACCGTGCGGGCATGGCATCAGGCATGAGTACGACGATGCGCTTCAGCGCGATCATGTTGGCTATCGGCGTGTACGGGGCATTGCTGAGCAGCCACAGCGAGCAGTTGCTGCGCGCAAGTATCGAGCCGCAGTGGCAGGCGCAGGCGGCGGCGATTGCCTCGCGCGTGGTAGCCGGTGATATGCAGGCAGCGATGGGTGTGTTGCCGCAGACGGCACGGGCGGTGGTGCAACCGCTGGCACGGCAAGCGTTTGTGGGTGGGTTCAGCGCGGTGTTATGGGTGGCGGGGGTGTTGGGATTGCTGGGGGCGTTGGTGGTGGGAATGCTGATGCGAAAGCCGATTCCCGTTGTGCTAGCGCAGAACTGAATGTGGGAGCGGGCTTGCTCGCGAATGCGCTGTGTCAGTCAACACATCTGAACTGAACCACCGCATTCGCGAGCAAGCCCGCTCCCACAAGGGGTTGACCTGCAGTCTGGAATTACCAGAACCGCTGCTGGGTCAACCGGCTCCACCAGGTCAGCAGCACTCGGTCCACCGAACCGCTGGCCGCCAGGCCGACCCGCTCTTGCAGGCTTTTACGCTCGGCATAGTGCAGGTGGAACACCTCGGCGGTCTTGGCTTTGGTGGCCAGGTATTCGTCGCTGGTTTGCAGCTCGTCGACCAGTTGCTTGTCGAGGGCTGCAACACCCAGCCACACTTCCCCGGTCGCGACATCATCGATTGCCAGCTGAGGGCGATAGCGCGACACGAAGTTCTTGAACAGCTGATGGGTGATGTCCAAGTCTTCCTGGAACTTCTCGCGGCCCTTCTCGGTGTTTTCGCCAAACACGGTGAGGGTGCGTTTGTATTCACCGGCCGTCAGCACCTCGAAATCGATGTCATGTTTTTTCAGCAGGCGGTTGACGTTGGGCAACTGCGCTACCACGCCAATCGAACCAAGGATGGCGAACGGTGCGCTGATGATCTTCTCGCCGATGCACGCCATCATGTAGCCGCCGCTGGCCGCGACCTTGTCGATGCACACGGTCAATGGCACGCCCGCCTGGCGGATACGCGCCAGCTGGGATGAGGCCAGGCCGTAGCTGTGGACCATGCCGCCGCCGCTTTCCAGGCGCAGCACCACTTCGTCTTTCGGCGTGGCCAGGCTCAGCAGTGCGGTGATTTCATGGCGCAGGCTCTCGGTGGCCGAGGCCTTGATATCGCCGTCGAAATCCAGCACAAACACCCGTGGCTTGGCCTCGGATTTCTTCTTGCCTTTCTTTTTTTCGGTTTTGCTTTCGGCTTTGCGCAGGGCCTTGAGCTGGTCCTTGTCGAGCAGGCTCGACTCCAGGCGCTCACGCAGGCCCTTGTAGAAATCATTGAGCTTGCTGACCTGCAATTGGCCGGCGGACTTGCGACGGCCTTTGCTGCGCAGCGCCGCGAAACTGATCAGTACCACCAGAATAGCGACCACCAGGGTGACGGTCTTCGCCAGAAAGCTCGCGTATTCGGCCAGAAAATCCATATGTCTCCTTAAAAATGCACTGCGCCAGGCGCGGATGGGCCCAGCATACCGACGGCACCGCGTTCGAGCCAGTGATCAAACCGCCAGCAAGCGGGCTCTAACGGGCTTTTAAAACAAGCGTATGTTTTTTCATTGACAGCTCTCCGGCATCCTCATAACCTCGCCAGACTTTCAACGTACCGGGAAAACGGACGTGGGCAGCATTTATCTGATTCGACATGGCCAGGCCTCTTTCGGTGCAGACGACTATGACGTCCTGTCGCCCGTCGGCGTGGAACAAGCGCAAGTGCTCGGACGCCATCTGGCCGACCTGGGCCTCACGTTTGATCGCTGTATAGCGGGCGACCTGCGCCGCCAGCAGCACACTGCCACGTCCGTACTCGATCAATATGCAGCCCGTGGCCTGCCGGTACCTTCGCTGGACATCGACAGCGCCTTCAACGAATTCGACGCCGACGCGATCATCCGTGCCCTGCTCCCCGACCTGCTGACCACCGAGCCCGAAGCCCTGGAGATCCTGCGCAATGCGGCGCACAACCGCAGCGAATTCCAGCGCATCTTTGCGTTGATCATCGAGCGTTGGCTGGCCGGCACCTATGACCCACCGGGGCTGGAAAGCTGGCTGGGGTTTGTCGAACGCGTACAAGGCGGCCTGCAACGGATTCTCGAAACCGCCCAGAACACTGACAAGATCGCCGTGTTCACCTCCGGCGGCACGATCACCGCCCTGCTTCACTTGATTACCCGCATGCCTGCCGCCCAGGCGTTCGAGCTCAATTGGCAAATTGTTAACACCTCGCTCAACCAGCTGAAATTCCGTGGACGCGAGGTGGCGCTGGCTTCCTTCAACAGTCATACCCACTTGCAACTGTTGAAGGCGCCGCAGCTCATCACTTTCCGATGAACTGCGGCCAACCGTGACCCCAAGGTCACTGGACTCTACCCTTAAGGATCGAAACCATGACTGACGTAGCCAAAGCTGTAGAAGCAATGAAAGCCAAATTCAACCCAGCCGCTGCCGACGGCCTGGACCTGGTGTTCGGTTTCCGTATCGACGACACCCAGAACTTCTCGCTGGTGGTCAAGAACAACACCTGCGAACTGCTCGAAGGCGAGAACCCTGACGCCCAGGTCACGCTGGTCACCGACGGCGAAACCATGGAAGGCATCGTCAGCGGCGACACCGATGGCATGCAGGCCTTCATGAGCGGCAAACTGCGCACCGAAGGCGACATGATGCTGGCAATGAAGCTGAGCGAGCTGTTCCCGGCTTGATCACGCTGATTGAGTAGCGCGCTTTACCCCGACAAATCCCGCCACATGGCGGGATTTGTTGTTTGCGGGAGCGGCAAACAGCCGTGACCACCATCCCCACCACTCATCGCCCACAATTGCCCTTGATTGCCTCGCCCGCAAACGCCCGCCGAACAAACCCTATCGAATCACCCAAAGACCCATTCACCGCCCCGGAGTGATCCAGCGCTGGATAGAAATGCCACTCCACCCGATCCCCTGCCTGACAGGCGTCCCGGACCAAGGCTTGTTGCCCCGGCACAAACACATCTCGGTCTTTACCGCCAGTGCCGAGAAACACCGGAATATCGGTTTTCAACGTGGGATAAGCCGCTTCACGCCCCACCCGATCCAACGCTGCCTTGGGCGATCGCTTGAAGCTGTTATTGAAGGTCAACCCGTCAGCCACCACCCGCTGCTCGATGGCATGCAAGCACTCATCCTGACTCGCCCTGAAGGCCGGCAGCGCCCGCTCAGCCAGGTAATCGGCGGGCACGAACGAAGGGTCCAGCAACGCCACCGTACTGAGGCGCAACAGGTTATAGGCAAACGTCGGCACCACCGAACGGCGTGCGTTTTCAAGTTCTGGGCTGTGGCCCTGGGCGCGCGCAGAGGCATAAGGCGTACCGGTCGCCACCACCCCGACAACCTCCACATCCGGCGCATAGTCCTTGGCCATTACCGCCGTGGCGAACGCCGCGCGGCCACCCTGGGATTGCCCGAACACCACTGCCCGCCTGGACACGTTGACATGCGCAGCGCCGACCGCACGGATGCTGTCCAGCACGCCATACGCCAAGGGACGCGTCAGCCCATAAGGGTGCAACCCGGGCGTGCCCAGCCCCTGGTAATCAGTGGCAACAATCGCATAGCCCTGCTCGAGCCAGTGATTGAGATAGCGCGTATCCCGTGGACTGCGCTGATTCAGCGAAGGCGCGCAACGATCAGCACTGCCGACCGTGCCGTGGGCCCATGCCATCAGTGGCCAGCCACCCGCAGGCGCTGGGCCCTTGGGCACGAACAACGCACCGGAGACCGCGACAGGCGTGAGGTTGTCGAGCCCATCGGTGGAGGAATACAGGATCCGCAGGTTCAGCCCGGCCGACGCCAGGCTCTGCTGCGGCGTCAATGCTTCACTGCGCAGCAGTTTGCCGGGCATTGGCGGCACAGGGTCAGCCCAGGTGTAGAACGCGTCAGCGGCGCTGCTACTGCCGGCCGCCAGTACCCATAGCAACGCCCACGCGCGCATCGCGCATCACCACCCTTCTTTCAACATGCGCAATTCCAGGTGCTGCAACAGCATGATGGTTTTGCCATCGACAATCTCACCGCTCTGCACCATGGCCAGCGCCTGTTCAAAGCTCAGCTCCAGCACTTCGATGTCTTCACCCTCGTCGATCAGCCCGCCGCCCTCGCCGACCCGGTCTGCTGCCTGGTACTCGCCGATAAAGAAGTGAATGCGCTCGGTCACCGAACCGGGGCTCATGAACGCCGCGTAGATTTTCTCCACGGAGCCGACGCGGTAGCCGGTTTCTTCTTCGGCTTCGAGGCGAATGCGCTCCTCGGGGGTGGCGTTGTCCAACAGGCCGGCGGCCGCTTCGATCAAGTAGCCGGGGTAATCGTTGACGAACGTGGGCATGCGGAACTGGCGGATCAGCAGCACGGTGCGCTGTGCGCGGTTGTACAGCAGAATCGTTGCACCGTTGCCGCGGTCGTACACCTCACGGGTCTGGGCTTGCCAACTGCCATCCTGGCGGCGCAGGTCGAAGGTGTATTTTTTCAGAAGATACCAATTGTTCGACAGGGTTTCTTCGGCGGTGATGCGAACGGGGCTGTTGTCCATGGTCTGGCCTCTGCTCAAAGGAGCGCGAGCATGTCGCGGCGCCAATGTCAGCGTCAAGCGAATCGCTTGTGCAAACAGGCGCGCGGGGTATCGGGTTCAGGAAGCAGTCACGGCCTGAGCGAGCGGTTGCTTGATGCGCGGCCACGCGGCTGCAACTTCTTCAGCGCTGGCGGCCTTGATCCTTGCCAGATCGCGCGGGTAATCCACCCCAGGGTTCTCAGTGAACCGCGTCGCCGTGAATTGGCCATTGCTGGCCCGCAGGATGTATCCCGTGTCCTGGCAGTGCTGCGAGGCAAGAAACAGCACACCCGGCGTCACCCATTCTGGCTTGAGTTCGTCCGGTTCCCCGGTCACGCCCCACATGCGCGTCTTGGCCACCGGCGAAATCGCATTGACCGTGATGCCGGCTTCGGCGCCTTCATGGCTCAGGGCATTCATGATGCCCAGTTGCGCCATCTTGCCGGCGCTATAGGCTACCAGGCCGGTCTGCTCGTATTGCGCGTACATGGCGCGGTCGGAGGTGGTCAGGATGATGCGCGGCGCCGATGAGCGCAGCAGGTGCGGCCACGCATGCTTGCACAACCACAGCGGCGCATAGAGGTTGATGTCCATGGCGCGCTGGAGGAACGCGGCATCCAGGTCTTCGATGTTCTGATAACCCACCCATCCGGCGTTGTGGATCAGGATATCGAGTTGACCGAACGCCTCGATAGCGAACCCGATCAGTTGCCGGCACCCCTCGGGCGTAGACAAGTCGCCGCTATGCCCCAGCACCTTGAGACCTTGCGCCTGCAACTGCTGCGCCGCATTGAGCACCACTGAGCCATCGCTGCCGGCGCCGTCACTGTCGGCACCGATATCGCTGATCACTACCCGCGCGCCACGGGTCGCCAACGCCCGTGCATAGCTCAGACCCAACCCGCGTGCGCCACCGGTGACAATGGCGGTTTTGCCTGTGAAATCCATGTGCATACTCTCCTGTTAAGCCCGCCACCCTAACAACCCAGGCAGGCGTTGTTCAATGCTGTAACACTTTGCAAGCAATCCCCATTCACGGCTGTCGAATTAATTCCTGCCCCTTAAAGCCATCTGGTAAAACCCCAGCTTCGCTTTTGTCCTGGAACCTTCATGTCATATCGTTTTTTGTCTCGCCTGGGCCTGCGCTGGTTTCCCTTGCTGTGCATGGCCATCCTGATCATCGGCCTGCCGGTAGGTTGCGCGGTGCTTCAACACAAGGAGCGCGAGCTGGTGTTTCGCATTGAGCCAGGTACCGCCGGCTGGTACACCGGCTTGCCCAAGGCCGTGCAGGAATTCGATATAAAACCCGCCAGTTTCAAATCAGGCCAGAACCTGCATGGCTGGTGGTACCCGGCCGACAAGCAGGATGCTCCGGCGATTCTGTACCTGCACGGCGTGCGCTGGAACCTCACCGGCCAGCTGTTTCGCATTGAACAACTGCACGCACTGGGCTTTTCGGTGCTGGCCATCGACTACCGCGGTTTCGGCCAGAGTCACGGCGACTTGCCTTCGGAAACCAGTGTGTATGAAGACGCCCGCATCGCCTGGGAGCGCTTTCAGGTGCTGCAGCCAGACCCGAGCAAACGCCTGATCTACGGGCACTCGCTGGGTGGCGCGGTGGCCATCGACCTGGCAGCGCAGTTGAGTCAACAGACGCCGGTGCCCGTGCGCGGCCTGGTGATCGAATCCACTTTCACCTCGCTGGGGGACGCGGCCGCGGCCGTGGCCAATACCTCGCTGCCGGTGCGCTGGCTGCTGTCGCAGAAGTTCGACTCCATCGACAAGATTGCCGGCGTGCACATGCCGCTGCTGGTGGTGCACGGCCTGGCCGATCCCTACGTGCCACCGCGTTTCAGCCAACAACTGTTCGACGCCGCTCAAGAGCCCAAACGGTTGCTGCTGGTGCCTGGCGCCACGCATAACAACAGCATGAGCCTGGCCGGGCGCAACTATGGGCAAGCGCTGGAAAAACTGATGCAAGCGCAGATGCCCGCACAGGTGGTGACGCACTCCACAGGTCGCAACGGCGACTCTTGAAAGTACTTTTCGGCACTGGGTCCGCGCTTGGCTGTCAAGCGTAAACCCTGCCCATACTGGCCCGCGCCGCAAGTTGATCAAATATTAACCGAGGGTTAAATCGCCAACCCTGCCGGGCCTTCGCAAAGTTATCCACAGAGATACCCACGGTTTTCGTGGACAACTCTTTTTACTTTTTTACGATCTTTTTGCTCAGCAAACCCCTTCGGGAAAGGTGCCGGGCAGCAAAATATCGCGATTCACATCGCGTATATCGTTATAGCCGCACAGCGCCATCGACACATCCAACTCACGGGCAATGATGTCAAGGGCCTTGGTCACGCCCGCTTGGCCCATGGCGCCCAAACCATACAGGTGCGGTCGACCAATCATGGTGCCTTTGGCGCCCAGTGCCATCGCCTTGAGCACGTCCTGGCCGGAACGAATGCCGCCGTCGAGCCACACTTCAATCTGATTGCCCACCGCCTCGACAATTGCCGGCAGTTGGCTGATGCTCGACGGTGCACCGTCCAGCTGGCGGCCACCGTGGTTACTCACCACCAATGCATCAGCGCCGGAGTCAGCCGCCAGCCGTGCATCCTCGACATCGAGAATGCCCTTGATAATCAGCTTGCCACCCCAGCATTTCTTGATCCATTCCACGTCGTCCCAGCTCAGGCGCGGGTCGAACTGCTGGGCGGTCCACGACGACAGCGAACTCATGTCCGCCACGCCTTTAACGTGGCCGACAATATTGCCGAAACCACGGCGTTTGGTGCCCAGCATGCCCATCACCCAGCGCGGCTTGGTTGCCATGTTGAGGATATTGGGCAGGGTCAGTTTGGGAGGCGCCGACAAGCCGTTGATCAAGTCCTTGTGGCGTTGCCCAAGAATCTGCAGATCCAGGGTCAGCACCAGCGCATCCACACCCGCAGCTTTGGCGCGCTCGATCAATTGCTCGATAAACCCGCGGTCACGCATCACATACAGCTGGAACCAGAATGGCTGGCCGACCTGTTCGGCGATGTCCTCAAGAGAACAGATGCTCATGGTCGACAGCGTGTAGCGCAGGCCAAAAGCGGCGGCGGCGCGGGCAGTCAGGATTTCGCCATCGGCGTGCTGCATGCCCGCAAGCCCCGTGGGCGCCAGCGCGACCGGCATGGCCATGTCCTGGCCGATCATGCTGGCGCGGATCGAACGTTGATCGATGTTGCGCGCCACGCGCTGACGAAATTTGATGCGGGCAAAATCGCTTTCATTCGCCCGATAGGTGCTTTCAGTCCAGGAGCCGGAATCGGCGTAGTCGTAGAACATCCGTGGGACACGTTTTGCGCCAGCTTGCGTAAGTCTTCGATGGTTGTAATCAACGACATCTAGGTCACCTCTCCCTGAACTGAGCCCAGAGAGTAACCGCCGATCAGCCGCGCAACCAGTCATTGCGTTTATATCGGCAGACGCCTAATCTCGCACAAACCCGCATAAAGACGCATAAACATGCAAAACACTCATCAAGCCATTGACCTGCCTTCGTTGCGCAAACAGAAGATCTTGTTGCTGCTGGAGCGCGACGGCAAAGTGACCGCATCCGAATTGGTGGATCACTTTGCCGTGTCCCAGGACACCATCCGCCGCGACCTCGGTGAACTGGCCGCCGCCGGCCTGTTGCAACGCGTGCACGGCGGTGCCCTGCCCCGGCCCAAAGACACCGGCAAAGACTTCTTCACCCGTGTGGGCGAGACCAATGAGGTCAAACGCCACCTTGCGCGCCTGGCCGCCGATCGCGTGGAAGACGGCCAGATCGTGCTGTTCGACTCCGGCTCGACCACGCTGCAAATTGCGCAATCCCTGCCACGCGCGATCCGCCTGACGGTGGTTACGCCGTCGCCGATGATTGCCATCGCCCTGGCCGACCACCCGGATGTGAAAGTGATTGTGGCGGGCGGCCAACTCAACCCTGCCACCTTGTCCACCAGCGGCCACGAAACCGTGCGCCTGATCCAAAGCATCAAGGCCGACCTGCTGTTTACCGGGGTGTGCGCGTTGCATCCGCAGGTGGGCATCAGCTCGTTGCATTTCGACGAAGTGGCGGTCAAGCAAGCGTTGCTCGACAGTGCCTCCCATGTGGTGGCGGTGACCATGGCAGACAAGCTCGGCGCGGTGGAACCCTTTGTGGTGGGCCCGTGCAGCCGCATCCATACGCTGATTACCGAGTGGCACGTACCGAGTGTCGAAGCCTATGAGCAGTTAGGGCTGGAAGTGCTGCGCGTGGAGGTCGAGTAGGTACAAGGCATCGGCGGTGGCATGACCACTGGCGGTGTTGTCGAAGATGCACCAGGTGGGAATACCTGCGGCAACGTAGTGGCTCAGTTGCTGCGAGAATGCCTGCACGCGTTCCGGCCCATACGCGCTGTGATAAATACGCGGCGAGCCGTGCAATCGCCAATACTGCACGCCCTGCCAGCCGATGCCCGCGTCGATGACCGGCGGGTCGGCGACCACACGACCTATATGTAAATCCTGCAATAACGCCTCGGCCTCAAGCCAGCTGGCATGGCGCGGTTCCAGAACCACGGCACCGGCAAAACGTTGGCGTAGCGCCGTGAAAAACGGCGCAGCAATCGCCGCGTCATAGCCCAAAGACGGTGGTAATTGAATCAGCAGGCAGCCCAGCTTTTCACCCAGTCTCAAGCACTGCTCAAGGAATTCATCCAGCGCGGTTTCGCAGCGCTGCAAGCGCAATTCATGGGTGATGCGCTTGGGCACCTTGACCGAAAAACGAAACGCCGGCGGCACCGATTGGGCCCAGCGCTCATAGGTCTTGGGCAGGTGCGGGCGATAAAACGAACTGTTGATTTCCACGGCGTTGAAACGCGACGCGTAACGCTGCAGGTGTGTACCCTCGCTCGCAAACGCCGCCCACTGTTCACGCGGCAAACTCCACCCCGCGCAGCCCACATACAGCGCTGCCGTCAAAACAGCACCTTGGCGGCATCGCGCATGAAAATCTCGATGGTCTTGGGCCCGACTCCCGCAAATTCACCCAAGCGTTTTTCGAAGGCCTCACGGTCTTCGCTGGCGCTGCGAATATGGCTGATCTTGCCGCCATACTCGGCATTCAATTTGGCACTCAGGTCGAGCAAACGCTGCGCCGTGGTTTCGTCATAGCGCACGTAATGCGCGCGCCCAAGCATCGACACCAACTCCCTGGAGGTGCAGTGCTGCAACTTGCGCGCGGTATCGCGACCTTGCTCTTCAACAATCACCTTGTATGCCTGGGCAGCGATCGGCGCCTGAATGCGCTTGCCCATCAGGAAGCTGGCGATAAACCACTTGAACAGGCTGGCGTCGTCTTCAGGCCTTAATTCGATGCCCAACTGCGCAGCCGTAATCGACCTGGCCATGTTCAGTGGCCCAACTTGCGCTCAGCCTTGGCGGCTTGCTCGTTGATGGCGTCCGTTTGACGTTCGATGTCTTTGATCGACGTGGGCGTCAGCACCTTGTCGACACTTTCAGTTTTTGGGTTCGGGCGTTCCAGCGTGTGGCCCTTGTCGGCTTTTTCGGTGCCTTTTTGGGCGTCTTCGGAACTGATCGGGGTTGGGGTTTTATCGGCAGTCACAGTCTGTCTCCAAGCAGTTGAAGGCCCACAAAAAATAGCAGGCGCTTATGCAGCAGAGCCTGTCGAATTTCGATAGTTCAAGGAAATTGGCGTGCATGACCACCGGAGAAAAAACCGCGAATTAATTTAAACCTTTTGCCGAGGCGCCCCCTCAACAGTCAGGTACGGCATCACGCCACTGTCGATTTCAAGGAGATCCACCATGACTACTCTGCTGATGAAACAAATGGGCCTGACCTTTGTGCTGGTTGCAGGCTCGATTTCCACGGCCATGGCCGCAACGTCCAACAGCTTTGTCGACGACGCCGCCCAGGGCGGTATCACCGAGGTGGAAGCCGGCAAGCTGGCCCTGGAAAAAAGCAGCTCGGCCGACGTCAAGACTTTTGCTCAGCACATGGTCACCGACCACACCAAAGCCAATCAGGAACTGACGGCATTGGCGAAAAAGCTGGATATCGAAGTCCCCGATGACGCCGCCCTGACCGACAAGGCCAAAAAAGCCATTCTCGAAATGCGCGACGAGTCGTTCGACAAGGCCTACGCCAACAACCAGGTCGCCGCTCACGAAAAAACCGTCGAATTGTTCCAGAAAGAAGCCGCCTCCTCGGACAACGCCGAGCTGAAGGCCTTCGCCGCCAAGACCCTGCCGACCCTTGAAGCCCACCTGAAAATGGCCAAGGAGCTGCAAGCCAAACACGACCACTAAAACCATCCCTGACCCAGGAGACACTCGACCATGAGTTCGCAACTCAACGGCAAGAAAATCCTCATCATCACCTCCAATACCGGTATCGAACGCGATGAGCTGGTCAAGCCACTGGAAGCGCTGCGCGGCTATGGCGCCACGGTGACTCACGCGTCCAGCAAAGGCGGCACCACTCAGACCTTCGTCGGTGACACCGAGAAGGACAAGACCGTGGAATCCGACGTGCAATTGTCGCAGGTTACAAGCAGCGACTTTGACGCCCTGGTTATCCCGGGCGGCACCGTCAACGCTGACACCTTGCGCCAGGATGCCGCCGCGCTGCGCCTGATCAATGACTTCGTCAAGGCCGGCAAAACCATCGCGGCGATCTGCCACGGGCCATGGACGCTGATCGATGCTGGCGTGATCAAGGGCAAAACCCTGACCTCGTACAAAAGCGTGCGGATCGACCTTGAAAACGCTGGAGCCGCCGGTTGGGTGGATGCCCAGGTCAAGGAATGCAAGGCCAATGGCTGGACCCTGATCACCTCGCGTACCCCGGATGACTTGCCGGCGTTCAACGAAGCGATTGCTAAAGCTGTTGCGGGCTAAACCACCCGCTTGAACGTAAACAGGCGCCCAATGGGCGCCTGTTTGCGGTCTTCAATGGACTCAGCTTTTACGCTGCTCGGCCATTTCACGTTTTGGCCCGAACAAGGCCCAGACAATCAGCCCGAACAGCGGCACGAAAATCAGAATGATCAACCACAGCCCTTTGGTCTCCCAGCCACCGGTGCTGCGTAATACGACGTTGATCGCCCATAGTTCCAAGATCAGCAGAATCACGGCCAGAATGATCCAGATAGTTTCCAATTGCATAGCTCACCTCCTGAGGTCTATGCATTAGGTCAAGCAGATGGCCTGAGGGTTCCATTCGATTTTCAGCAAGGGCTCACGCCCAACGGTTGCAGCTAATCCTGCGTGACCTTCTAGACTCAAGACTGAATCACCTCGCCTGCACTGATTTAAGGAGGTTCAGGATGACCGAGCACGTTATCCACTTTCACTGCCAGATCGACCAGAGCACCACCGAGCGCTTTCGCGACTGTTGCCTGGACGCTATCGGCGAAGGCGCCAGTTCCCTGCTGCTGAACCTGTCGACCACCGGTGGCAGCACCAATTTCGGCTTTACCCTCTACACCTTCCTCAAGGCGTTGCCGGTGCCCTTGTGCGCGATCAACGCGGGCAACATCGAGTCCATGGGCATCATCATGTTCCTGGCGGCGAACCGACGCATCACCACGCCACACTCTCGATTCTTGATCCATCCGATGAACTGGTATTTCAGCCAGAGTTCAGTCGATCACCAGCGTCTGCGGGAATACCTGTCGAGCCTGGATAACGACCTGGCGCGCTATGTGAAAATCTATGAGTTGGAGACCACGCGAGCCGAGACCCAGCTGGACATTTTCAAGTGCCTGTCGGCTGAGGAAAAAGTCATCGCTGCGCATGAATCGCTGGCCTATGGCATCGCCCACGAGGTGCAACAGGTAGTGTTCGCCGAAGACATCAAGCATTGGAAGGTCAGCGGCGCATAGAGGCGGCGTATTGCAATCTGCCGCCTGCCCAACCATGCAAGCTGCACGAATCCGTTGCCTTGCATATCTTCTTATCTTATTGATTAATATAGATTTATTAAATTTATTCAAGTTGGTACAACTGATGCAACCTCCAGGGCACGAGGCGTGCACTTCGACACGCCCGAATGCTATCCGTGAGGTTTCACCATGAATGCAATCGACCTTCTCAAGGCTGACCACGAACGCGTCAAAGCGCTGCTGACCCAACTGAGCGAGTCCACCGAGCGTGGCGTCAAGAAACGCACTGAATTGCTGGCCAAACTCGAGATGGAAATCAGCCTGCACACCCGACTCGAGGAAGAGATCCTTTACCCGGCCTTCCGCAAGGCTGGCGGTAAAGAGCAGGACATCATGTACCACGAAGCCAAGGAAGAGCACCGCACCGTCGATGCCCTGGTGCTGCCCGACCTGAAACAGACCGAGCCGTCCACCACTGAGTTTTCCGGGCGCGTCAAAGTGGTCAAGGAACTGTTGGAGCACCACATCGAAGAAGAGGAATCCGAGATGTTCCCGCAGGCCAAGAAGCTGTTGGGCAAGACCGTGCTCGAAGCCCTTGGCGCAGAAATGGAAGCGATGAAAGCTGCGCACAAGAAAGCCCAGGGCGCCAAGCCGATCGCCGCCTGATGCCCGTTCGTCGCATGACCACGAACTATTTCAAACTTTGATTTCGATTACGCATTCCCAATTAGGCGACACCGTTGATTCATTCATTGAAGAGGGATTTTGAAATGGCTACCAGCGGAAAAACCACGACAGGTGCAGGCGGTAAAGCCAAGCCAGACACGGCCAAGAAAAGTGGCGGTCAAGGCTCCGGCGGCAATTTTGCCAACGACCGTGAAAAAGCTTCTGAAGCCGGCAAAAAAGGCGGAGCCCACAGCTCCGGCGGCGGCGCCAAGAAGTCTTGATTGAAGCACCACCGGGGCCCGGGTTTCCCGGGCTTCGGCCCACGCAAGGGGATTGAGTCATGAAGACCAGTATTTCCCACAGGATGTTGGTCGTCGTCGGCGTCTCAGCGCTGCTGGCAAGCCCTGCTTTCGCCGCCTTTGGCGATGCCGTCGCCCCCGCCGCGAATTCACTGAGCGGTAACAGCGCAGCAGGTTCTGCTCTGCCGCCAGGCACCTATCCGAGCAGCCCTTCCGACAGCGACAAAAAAACGGAAACGCCACCCAAAGAGAAGGCCTCGACGAGCGGGACTTCACACAAGCAACCCGACGCGAAAAAAACCCAGAAAAAGACGCCGCGCAGCGGCAGCAGCAACTAGCCACTCACAAGGGCCAGGTGAAACGCCTCGCCACCTACCTTGCTGCCGAGGCCACGGCGTGGCCTGGGACCAGCCGCGACCTCCCAGGAACTCAGGGCACCGGCAACCAACCGCTGAAATCACCCTGACGGTTCAACGGGCACCAGCCAAAGTCATCCAGCGGCGCTGGCAATGGCTGATGTTCGACGCCTTCCAACCCACTGCCCTTCCAATCGAAAATCCTCGCCCCTCGCCACCCCAGAACCACGCCCTGCGCCTGGCTTTGATCGGTAGTGATCCAGCGCGCCGCCGCGGCCGCCATGAAAGCCTCGATGGGCTCCTCGTCAATCTGTGATCGATACCCCGAGGCGAGCAGCCAGCGGCAGACGTTGAGGTGGTACGTCCAATCCAGCGGCGGCTGGTTGTGATAGGCCCAGGTCATGAAACTGCGAAACAGGTTCAACCCTTCCGGAGGATCCAGCTTGAGCAAGGCCGGGCAAATGTCGAACAAGCTGTGCCAATACGGTAATAAACGCGCATCCAGGTGCACGAAGCAGCGCGAATTGCTCGGGTAATCAGGCAGCGTCGGTTCGGCGCGCATACGCCGAGATGCCTTGCTGACCAGGCGACTGGCGCCTGCAGGCAATACAGAGATCATCAAATACACTCACAGTCGTGACGATAGAACGCCTCCTGAACACAGGAGACCCAAGGCACACGTCAGAATGCGGGGGAAGCGCGAGGGTTGGCCGAGGGCCAGGAATAACGCGGCGGCGCCTTGTTGCGCCGCTCATGGGCAGGACGTGGGGCGTGTCCGAGCCCCAACAGCCAGGCCAGCCCGATGAGGAACACGATGGCCACGGTGACGGCAGCGCATACCGGGCAGGCAAAGTAGTTCGAGATGTTGCCAGAAGACGGGTTACCCAACCCTTTGTCGGAAAGTGGCGCCTGGCTGCCGTCCACCGAGCAGAACGCACCGCCAATGCCGTTGAGCTGCTCGCCAAGCATCTGCCCATGGCCCAAACCGCAGACGAACAGGTTCATCAGCACGCAGAAGTACAGGGCCCAGGCGATCAGCGAACGGTCGGGGTGGCTCAATTTCATGGCGGCGACTCTACCACTGAAGCGCCAAAGGGATGAAGCACGGCGCGCCCTGTGGCAGAACGTCGCAGATTACGTGGGCTGGCCTGGGTTGGTAGACTGTGCGCCCGCATCATTACTCCTTTTCAAAGCCTGCTATGCCGTTGCAGAGTCATCCAGGCGTTTCACAGGATGCACAGTTGATGAGTACGTTATTCACCCGCCGCAAAGTGCTGACCGGTATGGGCCTGTTGGGCCTGGGCAGCCTGCTGGGCGGCTGTGATTACAGCCCCAAGCTGAACTTCAAGTACGGCAAGGACCTCAGTGACAAGATCATGGGCCGCACCTTCAAGCTCAAGAACACCGACGGTGAAACCGTCACCCTGAGCTCGTTTCGTGGCCTGATGCCGGTAGTGTTCTTCGGCTTTACCCAGTGCCCCGCCGTGTGCCCGACCACTCTGGCCCGCGCCGCCCAGGCCAAGAAGCTGATGGGCCGCGACGGCGAGATCATGCAAGTGGTGTTCATCACCCTCGACCCCGAGCGCGACACCCCGGCGATTCTCGACAAGTACGTCAAGGCCTTCGACCCAAGCTTTGAAGCGCTCTACGGCACCCCGGAAGAAATCGCCGTGGCCGCCAAGGAGTTCGGGATCTTTTATGAAAAGATCCCCGCCGGCGACACCTACACCCTGTCGCACACGGCCACCAGTTTCGTCTTCGACACCCGCGGCAACCTGCGCCTGGGCCTGTCGGCATCCCTTACCGCTAAAGAGTGCGCAGAAGACCTGCTCACCGTCATGGAGGTCTGCTAATGACTGCTGTTCAACACCTCAAGCGCACCCTGATCGGCCTGTCCCTGCTGGGCCTTGCGGCGCACGCCAGTGCCCAGGTGCTGGTGACCGACGCGTGGGTTCGCGCCTCTGTGCCGGGCCAGCCGTCCAGCGGCGCGTTCATGACCGTCACCGCCGACAGCGACAGCAAACTGCTCAGCGTGGCGTCGCCGGTGGCCAAGGACGTGCAGATCCATGAGATGAGCATGAAAGACGACGTGATGCGCATGGGCCCGGTGGACTCGGTCGCCCTGCCTGCGGGCAAGGCGGTCAAGCTCGACCCCAATGGTTACCACGTGATGCTGATGGGCCTGACCGGGCAAATCAAGGAAGGCGACCAAGTGCCGCTGACGCTGACGGTGGAGAACGCCAAAGGCGAGAAACAGTCGATTGAAGTCAAAGCGCCAGCCCGTGGGCTGGACGGTATGGACCACAGCACGATGCACTAAGCCACCTCGTGGCGAGCCGCGCCTCTTGCAACGAGCCGGCTTGGCGTGGCAAGCGGCTTGTGGTGGATGGCGGACTTAGCGTGGCGAGCGGGCTTGCCCCGCGTTGGGCTGCGCAGCGGCCCCAGTCAATCCACCGCAATCCATCAGCAATAACGCGGCGCCTGGTTTCAGGGCCGCTTCGCGCCCCAACGCGGGGCAAGCCCGCTCGCCACAACAGGCCCGTTCGCCACCCCAAAGCCGCTCGCCACGATAAGCTAGCCCAACACAACAAGCCCTTCCCAGCCCACGCCAACGCCATATCCAAAAGCTCTGCCCTCAACACTTTCTATATATTTTCAATCTACAAACAGACCCGATAGCCTGATGTTGACGCGCGCGCCTTACCGCGTTCGACGGCTCATCATTCCAACAATAATCGGGTACCTCTGTGAACACATCTCCCCGCGCCCTCAAAAGTCTGCTTCACCTGGCTGTGGCCTTCGCCCTGTTCCACAGCGTCGGCGCCCAGGCGGCCAACACCGGCGAACTGCCCTGCGCCACCACCGAACAATGCGCGGCCCAGGCGGCCAAAGTCGGTGCCACGCCCGACAGCGCGCAAACCGGGCACAACGCCAAGGGCGACCCGACCCAGACTCAATTCGCCTGGCTGAACCGCATCAACAAAGCCTCGGTCGTAATGCTCACCGAAGAAGGCATCGTGGCGCCGGCCATGGGCCAGAAGATCGCCGGTGGCGTGCGTTACGCCATTGCCCAGGCCGACCAGCCCGGCGGCAAGCGCCCCAGCGATGTGCTGCAGTTGGAAAAAATCATGACCGACAAGATCGGCCCTGAAGCCTCATTGATTCACTCCGGCCGTAGCCGCCAGGACATGCTCGCCACCTACCGCCTGGCCGCCCTGCGCAGCCAGGTGCTGGCCTACAGCGAGGCACTGAACGCCACCCGCCTGCGCCTGCTCGACATTGCCGACAAGAACGTCGACACCCTGGTGCCCGCCTACACCAACGGCGTGCAGGCCATGCCCATCAGTTACGCGCATTACCTGCTGGCGTTTGAAGCCGCCTTCGACCGCGATGGCCAGCGCATCCGCGAGCTGTACGCCCGCTTGAACCAGAGCCCGATGGGCACTGCGGTGCTGGCAAACTCGGCTTACCCGCTGAACCGCGAGCGCCTGGCTGAACTGCTGGGCTTTGATGGGGTGCGCGAGAACTCGCTGGATTCGAGCCAGGTCTCGACCTACGACATCCCCATCGAGGCGGCCAACCTGGCGTCATCCTCGGCAATTCGCGTGGGCGCGATGATTGGCGACATTCACACCCAGTACCACCAGATCCGCCCGTGGTTGTTGCTCGATGAAGAAGCCACCTACACCAGCAGCGCCATGCCGCAAAAACGCAACCCGGGCTTGCTGATGCGTGCACGTGAAAGCGCCTCGGACGTGGTCGGCCTGGCCCAGGCCGTGACGCTGCGCGCGCACAACGTCACCACGGGCATGACCGATTACAAGTTTGCCTTCGACTCGCTCGGCGTGTTCCGCTCGACCACCGAAATGTTCGAGGCCATGGACGCGGTACTCGACGCCCTGCAGATCAACCCGCAGCGCGCGCTGGAAGAACTCGAATCGGAATGGACCACCTCGATGGAGCTGGCCGACACCCTGGAGCGCCAATACAAGGTGCCGTTCCGCATCGGTCACAGCTTTGCCTCGTTGATCGTCACCCAAGCGCGCAGCAACGGCACCACGCCGAAGACCTTCGCCTACGCCGATGCGCAGAAGCTGTATAGGCAGGCGGCGGACACGTACAAGTGGACACCCAACACCTTGCCGCTGGATGAAGCGGGCTTGCGAGCCGCGCTGTCGCCGACCACCATGGTGCAGACGCGCAAAGGCACCGGCGGCCCGCAACCGCAGGAGGTCAAGCGCATGCTGGTGGAGGCGCGCAAGACGTTGGAGGGGGATCAGCAGTGGCTCAAGGAGCGACGTGAGAAGCTCAAAGGCGCCGAAGAAAACCTCGACACGGCGTTCGACAAACTGGCCAACACCAACGGTTGAAGCGCATTCCAAAGGTGAGAGCGGGCTTGCTCGCTTCCACCTTTTTGCGCCGGGTTCAGTTTGAAATCGCCATTTGCCGGCGCAACATCTCAGGATCTATCGACTTCTGCCACCGGCATATCGCCAGGCATGCCACACAGTTGCCCAGCACATTGGTCAGCGAGCGGCATTTCATCAACCGCTCCACTCCCAGCAATAATCCCACCGCTTCCAGCGGCACCCATTGCAGGATGTTCAAGGTCGCGATCAAGGTGAACAGCGCCGAACCTGCCACGCTGGTCGAACTTAACGAGGTGATCAGGCACGCCAGCAGGCAAACGGGACGGCGGTCAGTTCCATGGTGGGCTCGGTCATTATTTAACGTGGCTCGACCCTATCCGCCCGCCACGCGCAGCGGTAGACACAGATCACCGGCTTTTGTGGGATACAGGAGCTCGCGCTTGTTATCCTGCCCGCCCGGCTCTCATGGACGCGTGCTTATGCCGATCGACCCCGCTTTCATCCTTCACGAAACCGAGCACTGGCGGCTCAATCATCACCTGGCGTCAAAGCTGCCGGGCTACCTGATGCTGGGTGCTAAGTCGCCAATCGACTCGCTCGCCGACATGCCGGAAGCCGCGCTGGCTGAGCTGGGGGGCTTGCTGGCTAAAACCCAACGGGTGATCGAGGCGCAGCTGCAGCCCAAATGGCTGTACATCAGCCGCTACGGGCACATGCCCGGCTTCCCGCTGCACTTTCACTTCATCCCGGTGTACGACTGGGTCGAGCAGGCGTTTTGGCAGGACCCGCGATACCGCGTGCTGCAACGTTTTGGCACCCAGGAGCCAGCGCAGACGCTGACCGACGGGGCCGAGTTGACGCTGTTTGTGTGGCGCGAGTTCGGCGAAAGCCCAACGCCGCCGGCGGTTCAGGGGGACTCGGTTAAACAGGTGATCGAGCGACTGCGCACGGCCCTTCAAGCCCACCCCCAACCCCCTGTGGGAGCTGTCGAGCTTTAGCGAGGCTGCGAAGGCGGCGGCACTGCCGAAATAATTGTTGCCTGAACCACCGCTTTCGCAGCCTCGCCGGGGCTCGACAGCTCCCACAGCGATCATTGGTGTTAGCCGGAGCTAGTTCGCGTCCTCGGCAACCAGTCGCTTGGTCATCGGTATACACGCCAGTGTCAGCCCCGACGGCGAGTGATACACCGCTTGTTTGTCGCCCGCATAACCGCACGCTCTGTAGAAGCTCGCCGCGTTGAGCGTCGAATCCAGCACGACGTGCTCAATGGCCAGTGCCCGTGCGAGGTTTTCCAAGTGATCAAGCATTGCCTTGCCATACCCGCGTCCGGCAAATTCAGGGAGCACAAACAGCGCGCCCACTTCGTGGTTATCCGGGTCGAGCATCCCGGTGACCACGGGCTCGCCATTCACCCAGCCCAGGTAAAACGGCTTGTCCATCAGCGCGCTGTAGCCGTCTTCGGCGCGGCCGCGGGTCCACAGCAGCATCTGTTCGCGGCTGTAGGCGCCGATGCATTGGCTGCGGATGGCCAACAGGCGAATGTCGAACGCCGCCTGGGCGTCCGCTTGGGTGGCGCGTTTAATCTGCAGCATGCTTCTCTCCGTCCATGACCTCAACGTGCCATTAGTACACTTGTGCTAATCGACCCTTTTGCCCGGCGGCGCTATATTCCACAGCACTTCCAACGCTCCCCCCGGCACCGCACGCCTGTTGCGCGAGGGTGCCTTGCGCGCTGGAAAAACCCTGACAATCCCAAGGAAGAACCCTCATGAACCTGCACGCCTGCGTTACCCGTCTCACCCTGCTTGGCGCCCTGATTATCGGTGTTGCCGGTTGCAGCAACGTCAAGCCCAATGAAGACCATCTCAAGACGCTGTCGGAAACCAACCTCGGTGAGCCGGTCAAGCGTATCTCCAACGTGCGCAATGACTCCATGACCACCTACTACATCGCCAGCACCGCGTCTGGTGATTACAACTGCACCGTGCCCAGCGGTGCCAGCGGCGGCTTGTTCACCGTGGCCAGCTTTGGCCTGATGAAACCCAGCGCCTGGTGCATGCCCAAAGGCGGTCAGGCCGCACCGTTCATGCAATGACGGTTGGCTGGCTGAGGTCACGCAGCGTGCCGCGTAGTTCTGCAGGCCGCACCGGTTTGGACAAAATCGCGATCTTGCGGTCGTGCAGGGCAGCCTGGATTTTTTCCACGTCGTGCCCGGTCAGGATCAGCGCCGGCACCGCCCAGCCGCGTTGCTGGCGCAGGGCATCGATGCACTCGATGCCGGTGGCGTGGTTGCCCAGGTCATAGTCGGCGACGATGATGTCGCAGTCGCTGACCAGGCCCTGCCCGCTGGATTCGGCCTGCACCTCGCAGCCCCAGCGCTCCAGCAAGGCCTGGGTGGCCAACAGCACGTTGTGGTCATCTTCCACCAGGCAAACTTTCAGACCCGTCAGCAAGCCGGCCTGGCGCGGGTCGTCTCGCGCCGCCGGTTGGCGCGGCGCCGTCGCCAGTGCCAGGCCGTACAGGCTCACGGAGGTGCCATGGCCCAGCCGAGAACGCAGGCTCACGTGCACGCCCATCAACTGCCCCAGTCGCTTGACGATGGACAGCCCCAGGCCCACGCCTTCGACGTCCTTGTCACGCAGCTGGCGTACCCGATAGAACTCTTCGAAGACCTTCGCCTGATGCTCCTCGGCAATGCCCCGCCCCTGGTCGTGCACCTGAAGCGACACGCCGCCGTTGCGAAGGCGCGCGCCGATAAGTACTGGCCGCTGCGCGCCATATTTGAAGCAATTGGAGAGCAGGTTTTGCACCATCGTCGCCAACATCGCGGGGTCGACCTGCACCCAATACGCACACGGCCGCAGGCGCAGTTGCACCCCGGCCCAATGCGCCGCCTCGGCGTGCTGGTGCACCAGGTCGGCGAGGAATTCGCCCAGGTGAATCACTTGGTATTTGGGCAACAGCCTGCCGTTGTCGAGGGTGTAGAGGTCGAGAATCGAACGGAACAGCTGCGACACGTTGAGCAGCGAGCGGTCGATATTGTCCACCAACCGCTGCTCGTCATGCCCAAGCTTTGCCTCACGCAAACACGCCGTAAACAGCCCGATGGAGTGGATCGGCTGGCGCAGGTCGTGACTGGCCTGGGCCAGAAACCGCGATTTTTCCAGGTTGGCCGCGATGGCTTCTTCGGACGCCTTGCGCGTGCGCTCGAGCAAAATATGCGCGTACACCGGGATCACCGTGCTGGTGATCATCAGCATCAGCACCATGAACGGTTGCGCCTGCCACAGGGGCGTCAGCCGGTACACGATCAGCAGCGCGAGCAACGCCAGCCCCGTGGCAATCGCCAGGTAGCGCGAGCCGTAGCGCATGCCGTTGCCCAGGTTGACCCACACCATCACGGCATACAGCGGCAATGCCGCTTCACCGCCCACCACCAGCCCGAACGAGGTGCCGGTGTAGTCGTGGATCATGCCCAGCACCCGCCGCGTCGGGTAATGCCCGGGCCAGCGCGCGATGACCTGGCGCAGCGCGATGGAGGCCAGCAGGAACGCAACGATGTACAGGATCACCGGCACGTAGGTGTCCACCGACTGACCGGGAAAGAACCCCAGCGCGCCGATGTAGATAATCGCGATGGCGGCCACCACGATGCGCAGGTTGGCCTGATCGAGTTCGGAGTGGGTCTCATGACTCATGGATGACGTCCTTGTGCGGCAATCGATCTGTCCGGAACGCGCCAGAAGCGTCCCTGTGGCGCGGTGCTAAAGTAGCATGGCACAGCACTCGCTTGCCCCAGGAAGGAGCACACCATGACCGGCCGGATCATCATAGCCGACGACCACCCGATGTTTCGCGAAGGCATGCTGCGCACCGTGCAGCGCCTGCTGCCCGAGGCCGTGGTGCAAGAGGCCGGCGACCTGGACGCGGTGCACGCATTGACCCGCGACGGCAGCGATATCGACACACTGATCCTCGACCTGCGCTTTCCCGGCCTGACCTGCATGAGCCAGCTGGCCGAGCTGCGCCAGCACTTGCGGCGCAGCACCTTGATCGTGGTGTCGATGGTGGATGACCCGGCGCTGATCGAGCAGGTCATGGCGCTGGGTGCCGACGGGTTTATCGGCAAGAACATCACCCCGGACGAAATCGGCCAGGCGCTTCTGGCGATTCGCGACGGCGAAGTGCTGGTCAAGTTCGCGCCCTCCGGCCTGCTGCCCCTGGGCACCCCCACCCTCACCGCGCGCCAGCAAGAGGTGCTGCGCCTGATCGCCCAAGGCAAGACCAACAAGGAAATCGCCAAAGCCCTGGCGATCTCGCCATTCACCGTGCGCATTCACGTGTCGTCGCTGCTGCGCAGCTTGAAGGTGCCCTCGCGCGCGGCAGCGGCCGTCAAGTACTGCGCCGAGCGCTAGGCGTTTTCGTTGCCGGGGCGCGTGAAGGAATAACGGTCGATGTCCGTTCGCAGCGTCCAGCCCTGCCCTTGCCAATACGCGGCGGCATGGGTGTTGGTCTTGAATACATCGAGGTGGCATTTGCCGATGCCCAGTTGCTCCAGCGCACCGAGGCAGCGCTCGACCAGTGCCTGGGCGATGCCTTGGCGGCGATAGTCCGGCAGCACCAGCAGGTGTTGCAGATAGCCACGCCGGCCATCATGGCCGCACATCACGCAGGCGATCACCCGGCCGGCGGCGTGGGCGACAAAACTCATCTCGGGGTTGCGCGCCAGGTAGCGCTCGGTGGCCTCGCGTGAATCGGCGTCGCGCAGGGAAATGCCCGGGGTGTTTTGCATCAGGGCGAGGACGGCGTCGTAGTCGGCGGGGGTCATTACACGGATCGTAGGCATGGCGTCTGTCCAATGTGGGAGCGGGCTTGCTCGCGAAGGCGATGGCTCAGTGAAAGCTATATTGACTGAAATCCCCCATGCGCGGGCAAGCTCGCTGCCACATCGGTTCTGCGCCATTCAGCGCGATCGGGTCAGCCGCTCTGCATCCGATATTTATGCTCTGTTCCCAGCTTAATAATATTTTATTAAAAATCGCCCTCCCCCTAGCCTTGACGCCATGCCCAAGCTGAATCCAACTGCATTACGCAAGGACAGACACATGACGCAAGCAATAACAAAAACAGACACCCTGGTTGTGGGAGCCGGTCAGGCTGGCGTGGCCATGAGCGAACACCTGAGCAAGCACGGTGTGCCGCACCTGGTGCTGGAGCGCAGCCGCATCGCCGAGCGCTGGCGCACCGGGCGGTGGGATTCGTTGGTGGCCAATGGGCCGGCCTGGCATGACCGTTTTCCAGGCCTTGAATTCGATGACGTCGCCGCCGATGGTTTCGCGCCTAAAGAGCGCGTGGCCGATTACTTTGAAGCCTATGCGCGCAAATTCAACGCGCCGATCCGCACCGGCGTGGAGGTGACCTCTGTGGTGCGCAATGTCGGCCGCCCGGGCTTTACCGTGCACACCAGCGAAGGCGTCATCGAAGCCAACCGCGTCGTCGCGGCCACCGGGCCGTTCCAGAAACCGGTGATTCCAGCAATTGCGCCCAAAGACACCGCGCTGCACCAGATCCATTCCGCCGACTATCGCAACCCTGCGCAACTGCCCGCCGGCGCCGTGCTGGTCGTGGGTGCCGGCTCGTCCGGCGTGCAGATCGCCGATGAATTGCAGCGCTGCGGCCGCCAAGTGTACCTGTCGGTCGGCGCCCACGACCGCCCGCCGCGTGCCTACCGCAACCGCGATTTCTGCTGGTGGCTGGGCGTGTTGGGCGAATGGGATCAAGCCGCGATGAAGCCAGGCCGCGAGCACGTGACCATTGCAGTGAGCGGCGCCCACGGCGGCAAGACCATCGATTTTCGCGAGCTGGCCCAGCAAGGCATGACCCTCGTCGGCCTGACTCAATCCTTCAACGGCAGCACCGCCACCTTCCAGGCGAATTTGGTGGACAACCTGAAACGAGGCGATGAGAACTACCTGGCCCTGCTGGACGCGGCAGATGCCTACATCGAGCGCAATGGCCTCGACCTGCCGATGGAACCCGAAGCACGCCGCGTGTTTCCCGACGCCGAATGCATCAAGCACCCGATCCTGGAACTGGACCTGGCAGAGGCCGGTATCACCTCGATCATCTGGGCCACCGGCTTTGCCGTGGATTACAGCTGGCTGAAGGTCGATGCCTTTGACGCCGCCGGCAGGCCGCAGCACCAGCGCGGCGTGGCCCCCGAGTCGGGGATTTACTTCCTCGGTTTGCCTTGGCAATCGCGCCGTGGCTCGTCCTTTATCTGGGGCGTTTGGCATGACGCCAAGTACGTGGCCGACCACATTGCCATCCAGCGCCAATACCTTGAGTACCGTGAACCCGCACCGATTGTTCAACCCTCACCTGTCAGCGCCTGATCACTTTTTTCTGGAGTTTTTTGATGCCTACTCACACGCGTATCCGCATGTTCAACACCAAGGAAACCTACCCCAACCAGAGCCTGGACAACGACCTGTGCCAGGCCGTGCGCGCCGGCAATACGGTGTATGTGCGCGGCCAGGTGGGCACTGATTTTGACGGCAACCTGGTTGGCCTCGGCGACCCGCGCGCGCAAGCCGAGCAAGCCATGCGCAACGTCAAGCAACTGCTTGAAGAAGCCGGTTCCGACCTGAGCCACATCGTCAAGACCACCACCTACCTGATCGACCCGCGCTACCGCGAGCCGGTGTACCAGGAAGTCGGCAAGTGGCTCAAAGGCGTGTTCCCGATTTCCACCGGGTTGGTGGTGTCGGCCCTGGGCCAGCCGCAGTGGCTGATGGAAATTGACGTGATCGCCGTCATCCCCGAATAAGGAGCCGCACATGACCTTTTCAATCGTCGCGCGCTGCGCGGACACCGGCCAGCTGGGCATCGCCATCAGCTCATCGAGTATCGCCGTGGGCGCGCGCTGCCCGTGGCTGCGGCCCGGTGTGGGCGCGGTCTCGACCCAGAACATCACGCTGCCGGCCCTGGGCCCGGACGTGCTCGACCTGCTCGAACACGGCCTCGCGCCGGCCGAGGCCGTCGACAAGGCCCTGACCCGCAACGGCTACAGCCAGTACCGGCAACTGACGGCGATTGATCACCTGGGCCGCAGCGTGCATTTCAGCGGCAGCGAAACCCTCGGTACGCACCACGCGGTGTCGGGCGAACAATGCGTGGCGGCGGGCAATATGCTCGCTGACCGCGCGGTGATCGAGGCGATGGTCACGGCCTTCGAGCAAGGCGAAGGCCAACTCGCCGACCGCCTGCTGGCCGCCATGCACGCGGCCATCGCCGCCGGTGGCGAAGCCGGCCCGGTGCACTCTGCCGCCTTGGTGGTGGTGGGCGAACTGACGTGGCCGATCATCAACTTGCGGGTGGACTGGGCCGATGAACAGCCGATCGGCGAACTGCAAAAACTGTGGGACGCCTACCGCCCACAAGTGCAGGACTACATCGACCGCGCGCTCGCCCCCGACCGCTCGCCCGGCTACGGCGTGGCCGGGGACGAGCGATGAGCACCAGCCGCCAATTGCTACAGACGCTGGTGGGCTTCGACACCACGAGCCGCGAATCCAACTTGCAGTTGATCGCGTTCGTGCGCGACTACCTGGCCGAATTCGGGGTGACCAGCGAGCTGGTCTACAACGCGCAGCGCAGCAAGGCCAACCTGTTTGCCAGTGTCGGCCCGACGCAGGTGCCGGGCATTGTGCTGTCGGGGCACACCGACGTAGTGCCGGTGGATGGCCAGCCGTGGACCGTGCCGGCGTTTGAGTTGACCGAGCGCGACGGCAAGCTGTTTGGTCGCGGCACGGCGGATATGAAGGGGTACATCGCCTGTGTGCTGGCGCTGGTGCCGGCGTTAGTGGAAGCCGACTTGCGCCTGCCGGTGCACATCGCCCTGTCTTACGACGAGGAAGTCGGCTGCCTGGGCGTGCGCTCCTTGCTGGCGGTGCTGGAGCAGAGGCCGGTGAAGCCGATGCTGTGCATCATCGGCGAGCCGACCGAACTCAAACCGGTGCTCGGCCACAAGGGCAAATTGGCGATGCGCTGCGATGTACATGGCGAGGCCTGCCATTCGGCGTATGCGCCGTCTGGCGTGAATGCGATTGAGCATGCCGCCGAGTTGATCGGTGAGCTGGGGCGGATTGGCCAGCGACTGCGCGAGCAACAGGACCCGCGCTTTGATCCGCCGTTCAGCACGGTGCAGACCGGAATGATCTCGGGTGGCAAGGCGCTGAATATCGTACCGGCAGACTGTCGGTTTGATTTTGAGATTCGCGCCTTGCCGTCGCAGGACCCAGGCGACGTGGCGTCAGCGCTGCGGGCCTACGCCGATCAGCAGGTGCTGCCGCGTATGCAGGCGGTGAGCGCGCAGAGTGCGATTCGGTTTACCGAGTTGTCGGCGTATCCGGGGCTGGTGACCGATGAGCGCAGCCAGGCAGCGCAGCTGATCGCAGCGTTCAGCGGTTCGCGGGATTTCGGCACCGTGGCGTTCGGCACTGAGGGCGGGTTGTTTGATGCGGTGGGTATTCCCACGGTGGTGTGTGGGCCCGGGAGCATGGACCAGGGGCACAAGCCGGATGAGTTTGTCAGTGTGGCGCAGTTGCAAGGCTGCGATGCCATGTTGCAACGGATGCTGGACTCAATTCGCGCCTGAGCCGCCAGGCTGTCAAACCCGCACAGCAACGATGAGGGGGAGCAAGTCCCCTCTCACCGTCAAGGGTGTGTTCGATCCTGGCGTGGCGCCGCGCCCGTCGACTCGCGCTCAATGAGTTGCACCTCCAGCATCGGCGGCGCCTCACAGGCAAGCCCGGCGAGACGATCAATCAGGTACTGCGCGGCCAGTTCGCCGATCTGCCGGTCGGGCACCTGAACGGTGGTCAAGGCAGGCCGACTGTGGGCCGCGATCTCGATGTCGTCGAACCCGCAAATGGACAATTGGTCGGGCACCGCAATGCCCAGCGCCTGGGCTTCCAGCAATGCGCCAATGGCAAGCATGTCGTTACCGCAAATGATCGCAGTGGGCGCCGGTTGTTGGCTCATGATGTGTTGGAGGCTGGCGCGGGCAAACGCGACGCGCCCCTCGTTCAGGCTCTGGGCGCGAATGGCCTGATGCTGAGGCCGCAGGGCCAGCCCTTGTTCGGCCAGGGTGGCGTGCACGGCCTGCAGCCGGGCCTGGATGCGGCCGTTGTCGGTGACCGACTGGAAAATGATGCCAAAACGCTGATGCCCCAACGCCAGCAGGCGCCGGGTAATCATTGCGTAGGCCTGCCCATGGTCAAACCCGGCGCAGGGGTGCCGCGCACCGGCGCGCTTGCCAAAGGTGACCACATACGGCGTGCCTTTGGCATCTAGCTGATCAAATAACGCATCGGGGTAATCATCCCCAAGCAGTGCCAGCGCATCGACGCCACGCGCCAGCATACCTCTGGCCTGACGATAACCTTCGCCCGGGTCATACGCCGAGCAGGCGACAAACACCGCCAGCCCCTGGGCGCCCAAACGGTTCTGGAACGCCTGCAACTGCTGGTGAAATTTCTCGTGTTCCAGGGTCGGCACGATCACGCCGATGGTGTACGAACGCCTGGAAACCAACGAACGCGCCGCCGCGTTGGGCACCCAGTCCAGTTGGTCGATGGCCGCGCGTACCTTGGCGCGGGTTTTCTCACTGACGCGTTGCGGCTCATTCAAATAGCGCGAAACCGTTGCGGTCGACACATTGGCGATCCGGGCGACATCGGCGAGCACCGGTTCCTGGGAAATGGGCGCATGAGGCGTGTCGCGGGGCGTGGTGATTGCAGCGGGCATAGGTGGCTTCATGTCAAAAAGTAAGCGTTACGCACAACCTAAGCGGGCACCTCGGCGCAGTCAATGAATCGTTGACAGCCAGCAAACTGAAAATCTAGGATGTAAGCGCTAGACAAAAATAAACATTTTCAACATACGTTGTTTATATTGGGCACTCTGCGTTAAAGGTTAGTGCACCCAGGGACGATTTTTGTCGGGATGACAAACGATTACATAATGCCATGTGCTGCCACGTCAGCCGGGAAGCCGGGCCAACGTGCCGGGTCAGCGCACGCTGTCAAAAACAATAAAAAGAGACATCCATCATGAGTCAGACACCTGCACACCCGGTTGCGCCACCGCGCATTCGGCGCCAGCAAACCCTTGCCCTCAGCCTGCTGGTGCTCAGCGGCATCATCAACTACCTGGACCGCGGCACGCTGGCCGTTGCCAATGAATTCGTGCGCGCCGACCTTGATCTGTCGCTGGGCGAAATGGGCATCCTGCTCTCGGCTTTTTCCTGGAGCTATGCGCTTTGCCAACTGCCCGTCGGCGCCCTGGTCGACCGCATCGGGCCACGCTGGTTGCTGGGCGGCGGCCTGGTGCTGTGGTCCCTGGCCCAGGCGGCTGGCGGCCTGATGTCGAGCTTCGGCTGGTTCTTGCTCGCCCGCGTGCTACTGGGAATCGGCGAGTCGCCGCAATTCCCGTCTGCCGCGCGGGTGGTGAGCAACTGGTTCCCACTGCGCTCACGCGGCACGCCCACCGGCATCTTCAATTCAGCCTCGCCGCTGGGTATCGCGCTGGCCCCGCTGTGCCTCTCGGCGCTGATCGCGGCACTCGACTGGCGTTGGGCGTTCTACCTCACCGGCGCCGCCGGGCTGTTGGTCGCGGTGGTCTGGTTGGTGGTCTATCGCGACCCGGTCAAGGACACGCTCACCGAGGAAGAACGTCGCTACCTGTACAGCGATGAACCCCACGTCACCACCCCCAAGGTCACGTTCGCTGACTGGCGCGCACTGTTCTGCCACGCGACAACCTGGGGCATGATGCTCGGCTTCATGGGTTCGGTGTACTTGAACTGGGTTTACCTGACCTGGCTGCCCGGCTACCTGCGCAGCGCCCGGCACATGAGCCTGGAGATGAGCGGCGTGGCTGCTGCGATTCCGTTCCTCTGCGGGTTTATCGGCGCGCTGGTCGCCGGCTGGGTGTCCGACCGCATCACCAGGCGCAGCGAAACCGCGGTGCTGGGACGCCGCAACGCGATGGTCGTCGCGATGGTGGGCATGGTGATTTTCACCATCCCGGCCGCGCTGGTAGAGAGCAATGTCATCGCCGTGGCCTGCATTTGCGTGGTGATCTTTTTGGCCAACGCGTCCTCGGCGTGCGCCTGGTCTTTGGCCACCGCCGTCGCGCCGGCCAATCGCGTGGCCTCACTGGGGGCGATCCAGAACTTCGGCGGCTTCCTGGGCGGCGCACTCGCGCCGATCATGACCGGCTACATCGCCCAGACCTGGTCGTTCGTGCCCGCACTGCTGACCGGCGCCGCCATCGCCATGCTCGGCGCCCTGTCGTACCTGTTCCTGGTACGCCACCCCATCCCCGACACCCCGCCAGCCCGCGCGGTCACCGCCGTGGCGGCTCACCCATGAACATTCATCCAGAGGACGCCGCTATGCCCCGCCCTGCCCAACCTGTCATCGAAGGCATCGTGCCGGTGATGCTCACGCCCTTTGACGAGACTGGCCACATCGACTTCCCCGGCGTCGACCGCTTGATCGAGTGGTACCTGGGCCTTGGCTGCGACGCGTTGTTCGCAGTGGCGCAGTCCAGTGAGATGCAATGGCTGAGCCTCGATGAGCGCACGCAACTTGCCCGGCATGTGGTTGAGCGAGTGGCCGGGCGAGTGCCGGTGGCGGTGTCCGGCCATATCAGCGACTGCCTCGAGATCCAAGTGCACGAGCTTAATGCGATGGCCGCCAGTGGCGCCGACGCGGTGGTGCTGGTGACCAACCACCTTGACCCGCAACGCCAGGGCAGCAAGGTGTTTCTCGATAACCTGCACACCCTGCTCGAACGCCTGCCCGTTGACGTGCCCTTGGGCCTCTACGAGTGCCCGGCGCCCTACCGTCGCTTGCTCAGTGACGAGGAGCTGCAGGCCTGCATCGACAGCCAGCGTTTTATCATGCTCAAGGACGTGAGCTGCGACCTGCAAGTGGTCAAGCGGCGCGTTGCCTTGGCGCAGGGCTCGTCGCTGCGCATTCTCAACGCCAATGCGGCGATCGCCTGGGACGCCCTGCAAGCCGGGGCCGCAGGCTTCAATGGCGTGTTTACCAACTTCCACCCCGACCTGTATCAGTGGCTGCGCCTGCATGGCGCACAACACCCGCCACTGGCGCAAGAGCTCGCGACCTTTCTGGTGCTGGCGGCCACCACAGAAGGCATGGGCTACCCGGCCCTGGCAAAAATCTACCACCAGCGGATCGGCACCTTCGCGTCCATACGTTGCCGGGTGATCGACTACGACGTGCGCGAACGCCATTGGGCCCTGGACGCCGTGCTCGATAAAATCGTCGCGGGTACCGAACACTTTCGCGCCAGAATCCGCGCGCTCGATACCCTGCAGGCGACACTGCCGGGAGAACCGCGCCATGGCGGATAACCGTGTCATCTGCGTGGGTTGCGCGCTGTGGGACACCATCTTCAGCGTGGATCACATCCCGTCGCGCGGTACCAAGATTCTCCCCCGCCAGGCGGTCCAGGCCGCGTCAGGCATGGCCACCGCCGCAGCGGTAAGCATTGCGCGCCTGGGTGGCCCGGTTGCCCTGTGGGCGCGTATCGGCGACGACGCCACCGGCACAATGCTCATCGATGACCTGAGCCAGTCCGGCGTCTGCACCGCATGGATTCGCCAGGTGCCTGGCGGGCGCACGCCGTTCTCGACCATCCTGGTGGACCGTGACGGCGAGCGGCTCGTCGTGCCGTTCATCGACCCCACACTGGAAGCCGACGCCGCCTGGCTGCCCCTCGACGACATCGCTGGCGCGGCGGCGGTAATGGCCGACATGCGCTGGCTGCAAGGGGCTCACGCAGCTTTCAGCGCCGCCCGGCGGCTGGGCGTGCCGACCCTACTGGATGCCGACGTCGCCGCCGTGCAAGACCTTAACGCGCTGATCCCCCTGGCAGATCATGTGCTGTTTTCCGAACCGGCCTTGCAGTTGCTGGCTGGCAACGTCCCGCCCGAAGAGGCGTTGTTGGCCCTGGCGTCGCGCTGCGAAGCCAAGGTGATCGGCGTCACCCTGGGCGAACGCGGCTCGCTGATCTGGCAGCGCGAAGCGGCGAGCACTGCGGTGCAACACTTCACGACACCCCACATTCGCGCAATCGACACGCTCAACGCCGGGGATGTCTGGCATGGCACCTATGCGTACGGCCTGGCGCATGGCTGGACGCTGGCCGAGCGCGTGCGCGCCGCGAGCGTTGCCGCCGCGATCAAATGCGAAGTGTTTGGCGGCCACCGGGGCGCGCCGACCCTGGCACAATTGGTCGCGCGCCTGGGCGCAGAAATGTCGCCGTGCTAACCCAGCAGCCGCGCGAGCTCTTCGCGGCAGTAGTCGACGAACAGTTGCACCGGCTTGGTCAGCGGCGCGCGACGCAGCCAGACTGCCGAAAGCCCTGAGCCGGTCACCGTCTCTGCCAACGGTACACACACCACCTTCTGGCCATCGTAGGTGTATTCGGTAAACGGCTTGGTCACCAGGATCGAAAACCCGAACCCCCTGCCCACCATGCCCCGCACCATCTCGATCGACGGCGAGCTGAACACGATATTGGGTGTCAGCCCGCGCTCTTCAAAGATGCTCACGAAGTAGGTGCGGCTCGGCAGCACATCCAGCAAGATCATGGGCTCCAGCACCAAGTCCGCCAGCGATACCCTGGCCTGCTGCGCAAAACGGTGATCCGCCGGCAGCAAGGCATACGGCTGTTGCGGCGGCATCAGCGGCGTGGTTTCAATCGTGCCGCCCAGGTCATGCTCGAACAGCATCGCCACATCGATACTGCCCGCCGTCAGCGCCTGCACCAGTTCTTGCTGCTCGCCATCACGAATACGGATTTCCACTCCCGGCCACAGCGCCTTGAAGCCCGCGATCAAACGCGGCAGGTACAAGGGCGCCACCGTTTCAAAGCAGCCAATATCGATCTGCCCCGCCACCACATCGTTGTCGGCCAAGGCGTTCTGCTCGAACTCATGGGCCACCCGCAACAGCTCCAGCGCCTTGCGATAAAACCGTGCGCCGCTGGGCGTGAGTGAAACGCCCTGAGCGTGATGGCGGATAAACAACTGCACGCCAAAGCTGTCTTCCAGTTGCTTGATCGCGGTGGAGACCGACGGCTGCGCGATATACAGCTTGCGCGAGGCCTCGGCGACGCTGCCGCACTCGGCTGTGGTAACAAAATATCTGAGCTGGCGCAGGTTATAGGCAGCCATCGGGACCTCCGGAAACGTGGGACTTCGCCCCAAACAAGTGCGCGAAAATCGGCTTTTTCACACTGATTCAAGCCCCTGCAACATACCGGAGCAAAAAATCCGGCGAGATACTTTTTTTAAGGTCTATAGCAACAAACTTACTAATTTACCTCCCTGTGCCCATTGCAGATGATCACTCCAACAACAAAGCGTCGCCCACGCGTCGCACAGCGAAGTACGTCAACGTACTCACCTTGCCTTGGAGCTCGTCATGGTTACCACTGCAACATCCTCCGCCCCGCTTATCGAAAAACACACGATTGGATACGTGCCCCCGGAAGATCGCCACGGAAAGGTAAGAGACCTGTTCACCCTGTGGTTCGGCGGCAACATCGCACCGTTGCCCATCGTCACCGGCGCGTTGGGTGTGCAACTGTTCCACTTGAACCTGGTGTGGGGCATCGTCGCCATCCTCGTCGGCCACCTGGTCGGCGGCGTGCTGATGGCGTTGCACTCAGCCCAAGGCCCGCAAATGGGCATCCCGCAAATGATCCAGAGCCGCGCCCAGTTCGGCTCGCTCGGCGCCCTGCTGGTGGTGGTGATCGCCGGCGTCATGTACATCGGTTTCTTCGCCTCCAACATCGTGCTGGCCGGTAAATCCCTGCACGGCGTGGTCGACAGCGTGCCCGTGCCGGTCGGCATCGTCATCGGCGCGATCGGTTCCGGGATCATCGGCATCATCGGCTACCGCTTCATCCACGTGCTCAACCGCATCGGCACCTGGGTGCTCGGCGCCGGCATCGTGCTGGGCTTCGGCTATATCTTCACCCATGTGCAGACCACGGATTTTCTGACCCGCGGCAGCTTCAACATTTCCGGCTGGCTGGCCACCGTGTCCCTCGCGGCGCTGTGGCAAATCGCCTTCGCACCTTACGTGTCGGATTATTCGCGGTACCTGCCAGCCGACGTCCGCGTGGCGTCGACGTTCTGGACCACCTACCTGGGCTCTGTCCTTGGCTCCAGCCTGGCCTTCATCTTCGGCGCCGTCGCCGTGCTCGCCACCCCGGTCGGCATGGACACCATGGACGCCGCCAAACTCGCCACCGGCGCCATCGGCCCACTGATGCTGGTGCTGTTTTTGCTCAGCGTGATCAGCCACAACGCCCTTAACCTCTACGGCGCGGTGCTGTCGATCATCACCTTGGTGCAGACCTTTGCGTATCGCTGGATTCCTACCGCCAAAAGCCGTGCGGTGATCTCGATTCTCGTCCTCGCCGCCTGCGCGATTGCGGCGGTGTTCGCCTCCAAAGACTTTATCGGCCACTTTGTCGACATGGTGCTGGTGCTGCTGGTGGTACTGGTGCCGTGGACGGCGATCAACCTGATCGACTTCTATGCGATTCACAAAGGCAAATACGACATTGCCTCGATCTTCCGCGTGGATGGCGGGATTTACGGCAAGTACAACCCACAGGCGCTGCTGGCGTATGCCATCGGGATTGCAGTGCAGATTCCGTTTATGAATACGCCGCTGTATGTAGGGCCGATTTCCGAACACATCAATGGCGCGGATTTGTCCTGGGTGGTGGGGTTGGTGGTGACGTCGCCGTTGTATTTCTGGTTGGCAAGTCGCGACAGTGCGTATAAGCGACGCATGGACGGGGGCAAGTTGGTGGGTGGCATTTGAGGTAAAAGGCTGAAGTATTCTTAGAGTAATGGGTGGAACCATCCCTATCGTGGCTTTGCAGCTGCGGTATGGGTGGTTTTTTTCGTTTGGGCTGCGGTTACGCGCGTGAAGGCTGTGCACGCGCGCACGTGCGTGGCGTTTGATCAGCCCGTTGACGTGTTGTGGCCAATAATGACCCAAGTTCGATTCGAGGGCTGGCTTAGTCTGACAAAGCCGCTGAAACGTAGCGCGCTGCTTAGTCTGCTTTGGGCCATAAGTTGCCACTCGTGAGGGGTTCTTGCGACATAACAACGGCGACTTGCGCGACAACTTTCCATTTAACCCTAATGGCTCCCGAGCCGAAATGGAGTAGCATTCCACCCAGTAGCTTGGTTTAAACAGATTGTTTTTCGGATCAGGGTCGCATTGTGGAAAAGCTAAAACGCCTTCAAAGCGGAATAGAAGGGCTCGATGCTCTGCTCAAGGGCGGATTGGTCGAGGGTGCTTCATATATTATTCAAGGACGCCCAGGGTCTGGAAAAACGATCCTTGCCAACCAGCTGGGGTTCCATCATGCGAATAATGGGGGCCGGGTTCTGGTCGCCACGCTGCTGGCAGAGTCACATGACCGTCTTTTTCAATTTCTTTCTACGTTGAGCTTTTTTGATTCATCCAAAGTCGGTGCCGAAATTCAATTTGTCAGCGCCTTTGACACGCTGGAAAACGACGGGCTGGATGAAGTAGTCAAGCTGCTTCGGCGTGAGATAAGCCGCCAAAAAGCCACCGTGATGGTAGTAGACGGGCTGCTCAACGCGCGTTCTAAAGCCGATTCGCCCATAGACACGAAAAAATTCATTTCAGAATTGCAAGGGCACGCCGCTTTCGCCGGTTGCACGGTGCTGTTTCTTACCAGCTCCCGACTTGATGACGGAAGCCCTGAGCACACCATGGTAGATGGCGTCATCGAGATGGGCGAAGAGCTGTATGGCACTCGCTCGGCACGTCGCATCCAACTGCGTAAAACCCGCGGCAGCGGAGCAATGACCGGTCTTCATGAGTGCGAAATCACCGACCATGGCTTGGTGGTTTACCCTCGCCTCGAAAGTCTTTACAGCCACCCGTCCGCCCCGGACAGCGCCGACATGACGCGCATTGCCAGTGGCGTCGGATCACTGGACGGCATATTGGGCGGAGGCCTTTACAGTTCCAGTGTGTCTCTGGTCATAGGGCCCTCCGGGATTGGTAAAACGACCCTGGGTCTGAAATTTCTGTCCGAGTCGACAGTGGATATGCCAGGGCTGCATTTTGGCTTTTACGAAAGCCCACAACGGTTGCGGCTCAAAGGCCAGTCACTGGGTATCGATATCAAAGCCATGGAAGACAGCGGCGCGCTGAGTATTGCCTGGCAGCCAACCACCGAAGGCCTGCTGGATGGGCTGGGAGCACGATTGCTGAGCATCGTTGAGGAAAAGGGCATCAAGCGCCTGTTCATCGACAGCCTCAGTGGCATGACGCGAGTCTCGACAAACCCGGCGCGCATTACCGACTTCTTCAGTGCTCTGATGAACGAGTTGCGGTCCAGGGGCGTTACGGTTTTTGCATCCTGGGAAATGCGCGATTTGTTTGGCTCCGAGGTCAGCGCACCCAGTTCCGACCTGTCCAGCATCGTCGATAACCTGATGCTGATGCGGTTCTCTGAGAATCGCGATGAACTAAGCAGGACGTTATCCATTCTTAAGGTACGAGATAGCGCTTATGACCCCTCTCGATTCGAGGTCGTCATCCAAGATCAAAATGTTTTTCTGAGAAAGGCTTCAAGTCATGAACCTTCAGTCATCACTGAGTCATCACCTGGTTCAATTTCTTAAGCTTTCGAGTGGGTTGAACTAACATGACCACCATTCTGGTCGTCGACGACGAGTATTTGATCGCTGATATTCTCAGCTTCGCGCTGGAGGATGAGGGGTTCATGGTGGTAACGGCCAGCAATGGTCGAAAAGCACTCGAGGTGCTGGACAGAGAACGCCCTGCCCTGATCATCACCGACTTCATGATGCCGATCATGGACGGCCAGGAGTTCGCCACCGCTGTCCGCGCCCTTCCCGCAGGCAATCATTTACCGATCATTTTGATGAGCGGCGCTCAGGCGCACATTGGCATGCAGCGATCGGACTTGTTTGATGTTGTGCTGCCAAAGCCCTTCAATATCGATTTGATCATTGCCGAGGTCAGGAAGCTGTTGTCCTCTGAGGCATGAGGCGGGTGGGTAATTGAACGTATTTGCCCGCCCAGTGGCCTTTAACTGAAGCCGCCCCCTCGCACTGCAAGGTTATGAGCGGCGTAGAACCACCCGCGGCGGGCCAGGTGAAGCCTGCCTTGCGTCGACCGGCGCTTGGTCTGAGAACTTCGAACGGACTGTGTCGACATGAGTTGTCAGGTGGCATCCGCCAAGTAGTAAAGGATGTACCCGCAATACATAAGAGCACCGGCCGCCACCTCTGCCTCAAAGCGCTTTTTGAGTGCATCCTCATCAGCAAAACCGTACGCCGACAACTTGTCACCGGCAAAATCAGCAAGTCGCCACACGTCGAAACCATCGATCTCACCATGGGCCCCAAAGTCGAAGTCCACCGTGCCTGTGGGGAGGCTGACCGCGCAGCCGTAGCCGTGCTTGAAGTAACGAACGCCGCCTTCAAGCTCGCCGTGCTGAGGAATGTCATTTACCACCCAATCCACATTCGTCGCGGGCAGCGGGATGCCAGACCGCTGCATCATGGCCACCGCGACGCCGACACTTGCCTGGTAGTCGCTGATCAAAATGGCGAGTTGATTATTCATACCGTCCCACTGTTATAGATGTCCGTGATGGCCAGAAAAATAGCTGGCCCGTCCGATAATGTTGGCGCTCGATAGCAACCCCGTGCGTTCAGGGTGTGAACCGCGCCCGCACTGTTCAAGTTTGACTTCACACTCATCGATCATCAGGGCATCTGCAGGTAACAAACCTGTTCAATTAGCTCGACGACATTTTCACCCATCACAGTACTTCCATTTTCCCTGATCGATACCGGCAATCATCAGGCCGCGCTGAGAGACTTTCTTCAATAAGCTCCATGCGCAGCGCTTTGATAGAGGATTCAAAGCGCCCGCACGCTTGTATCAGATCGGCCTGTCCACAACCCGTGCATTCCAGAGGGCCCGATAGCGCTCGCGCCAACCCGGGCTGCCTTGATCCAGCCACGCCACTGTCGCCTCGATCGTATCCGCGCTGATGACAAAGTGATTGATATGCTCGGCAATCCGCTCCTGCGACAGGTGCAGCATGTCCAGGTAGGCATTGAAGCTGTCCGCCAACACCACATACTCATCGCCTTGCTGGCGACGCCCCGTCCATGCGGGTAAACCTGCGACCATCGCGCCCACGTCCTGACGGCCCTCGCGCAGGTCAAGCAGCAACAGGCTCGCACCGCCATCGCGGCCGATCGGCAACACCCCCGTAGTGGGGAAGTCAGGTTGCTTGCGCAGTTGCTCCAGTTCATAAGGGTTGGATTCATAGCCTTCGCCGGGCTGCAGCCCATACAGCGAAAAGCTCAGCAACTCATTATCGCCATTACTCATAGTGGCCAGCACGTCGTAATCCACGGTGCCGCCGTTGCACACCTTGAGAAACTGCCGGTAATCGTCCGGCAGGCGGGCACCGAGCAGCGCCTCCAGTTGCGAGATGGCCTGCTCGGAGGCGCCTTCGCGGGTGTCGTCGAGCATCAATCCACGGTAGTCAGTCATTGAGCGCTCGCAAAACCTTAGTAAAAATCATAATAAAGTGCCCATTCACCGGTTTCGATGTGCTTCCAGAACATCAGGCTCCCGCTGTGGACCACGTTCAGATTGATCTTTGCGTCGGACGAAATCTGGAACACAAACTCGAAGCCTTCACCCGGATCAACCCCCGACTGGCAGAACGAGGGGTAACCGCCGATCTTGTGTTCGTAGCTGTGAGTGACCAGGTCGTAATAGCTGGGTATCTCGCCCGCGCGCTCCAGCGTAAGTATGGCTTGCTCAAGGTCGGCCGGCACACCGCCGCCATCCCACAGTGGAAAATCTTCCGGCACCGCTTGCGCTTTGAGCGGGAAGGGTTTGAGAAACGAACCGTCCACCGGCAGCGCCTTGCGAACCAATACATCATCCGCCGCATATTCGCGGACAACCCAGTTGTTCCCCATCGGCTCAAAGGGCTCGGGAAGCGGATTTGAAATAAACACCGTCAGCACACGAACCCCTTCCAGCAGAGGGCTGCTGAAGGGCATGGCGGGCAGAAAAAATTGCGCATAGGGGAGCAATGGCTGCCCCGCCTGATTGGTCGGCACGCCTTCATCAGGTCGGAACAGAAAGACATGGCCCAGCCAGCTTTCTTCATCGGTGCCCGAGGGACGAAAGCCGCCAGCAACGAACTTCACTGCAGGGCGAGCCAGGCGTTGCTTGATAAGTTGAATGTCCATGGCGATGTAAACCGTCCTTTTTGCGACTCACGTGACAAGTGTAAAGGCCGCAGATTAGCAGTGTGAGCGAGTGGATGCCTGTGCAGTTTGTGAGCACGCTTGGACGAGTTGAGCGTGTTCGGGTATCGAATTTCGGTCGGAATTGGTTCGACATGAGACCGTCCCAGGTCATCGATGGATAATCAGCACATTGGGGAGGGCGATGGGCATGTTGAATGAAAAGCCATTGGTTGCTAGGGGCTGACTACTGATCCCGTTCTCGTAGCAAGTGGGGGCAAGGTTCGTTTTGGGGATGGCTGCCGTTCGCGATTGGCAGCTTGCGGCCAAAAGCGGACGCTCACACGCGACCGCTACCGTCCAATAACAGCCGTTCGGGATCGACAGCAATCCGTACGTTTGACTTCTTCGCTTACGACCCGTAGCGGGCACGTGGACGGGTGACTCACGGCAATTTTTAAGCTTGGTTAGGCTCTAGTGATGCAAAGGAGGTGCCAAACACATTGACGTCTTAGTCAGTGTCGATGGGACACATGAGCTGATGATTACGAGTTGACGTTTTAAAAGGCTGAGCAAAAGCTATTGCGGATTGATGCGCGATAATGGCAATCTGCTGGCAGCGAGAGCAGCGCTATCTGGGGGGGGCCATAACAAAGATGTAGTATGATTATCGGATTGTTGGTTAGAAATTTCAAAACATATCAAGCCATTAATTATATAAAGCTCTCGAATGGAAACACTTTAGTGCAATGGCTGGGGAAAACGGTGCTGGTAAAAGCTCTGTGCTTGAAGCCTTGAATCGTTTATTTAACGGCACTGAGAGCCGAAGGATTGGATATATCACCTAGTTCGGTAGAGCTACGAACGCCTTTCGCGATCATTAGGCTTGTTCTTAAGCTCGAGAGTCACCACGCTTAAATTGTAAAGCTATAAAACTAAATGCGAACGAAATGGAGTTCATATGAACCTTAATGTAAAAATCAATAAAGTAAAATCCATCAAAAGCCTCGAAATTGATCTGCCTGTAGAAAAAGGCTTATACGCAATAACCGGACTAAACGGATCAGGCAAGAGCACCTTGGTTGCGTGCGCTTCTACAGTATTTTTCAACATGCCGATGAATGAGTATTTCGGGTCAACCGACGACGACGCATCTATTACATTTAAGCTTGATAATGCAACCCGCTCCTGGACAAAAAACGACAAGGGAAAATGGATTAGAGAATCCAGAGGGGGCATGGCCATCAAAGGTTTCTATGAGGGTAGTATCATATATGGAACTAGGTTTCGCAACACGAGCATTCATATCCTCAGAAAACTAGACAAAGTCGAGAGCGCAAAACTTAATCCAGGGGCTGAATTCATTCGTCAAAGCCTTGGAAAAATACTTCATAACAACTCAGAGTTCTATGAGAAGCTCTTCAAGATCAGTAACGCAGATGCAGGCCCTGACATTCAGTTCAGTGGTGATATTTTTTATTACGAGAAAGATGGGCGCAGAGTTAGCCAGTTCCATATGTCAACCGGAGAGAATCTTCTTGTAAGTATTTTAAACTCCATCAACTTTAGGAATAATGATCGCGCAAATCTCAACAAGCCATGCATTATGTTTCTTGATGAAATTGAATTAGCCCTTCACCCTTCCTCGCTTAAACGACTTGTGCATTTTCTTAACGAGATTGCCGATCAATACAACTATGCCATTTACTTCTCAACTCACTCCATCGAGTTGGTCGGCGCAATTCAGCCAAGCAATATTTTTTTCTTGGATCGGCACGTTGATGGTTCCCTAGAAATATTGAATCCTTGCTTTCCAGCATACGCTACTCGCATATTATATGATCATTCTGGATATGATCATGTTTTCTTGGTTGAAGATGACCTTGCTAAAGAAATTATTACGAGACTGCTAAAGGTGAATGGTCTCTTATCTAGTAAGCTAGTGCATGTTCTTCCTTGCGGCGGATACACAAATGTCATTGAGCTCGCGAGAGAGGTGGTCAACAGCAATTTATTGGGAAGAGCATCAAGCATCTCTATGATTCTAGACGGCGACATAAAATTAGATGCTCAAAAATATATTGCTTCTCGGAACATAAACAATAATATACCAATGAATTTTCTACCTATTGAAAGTCTCGAAAAATATCTAAAAAGCAAACTTCATGACAGTATAGATCATAAGCTGTTTCGAGCATTGAACGATTTCATTTTTCAAAAAGTAAGTCTTTCAGAATTAATTGAAAAATACCGGAATGAGATAGATACCTCAAAAGATAGCAACGGAAAGAAGCTGTACAAACTAATTGAGAGTGAATTAAAGAATCGAGGAAAATCAAGGGCTGATATAATCGAAATGGTTGTTGAGCATCTTGCGAATACGCAGGATCAAGAACTAAGCAAAATCGTCATCTATCTTCAGAATCATCTCGCTGCATAAGTCGGTTTTTAGCTTATCCTATATACTTATATTAAATATGAGTATATAGGATTGAAATATAATTTTTTTCACGCTTCCCTCAACTACTTCGTACCTTCGAAAGAACTGAATCTATGAGAGGAAAGCAGTTGCTGCAAGCCCTTTGACCATAGCCATTAATCATAAATTCGCTCAGCATTGGAGTTTGGATTGACGTTTTACTAGACGCTCGCTGCAGTGACAACGTCCGCTAATGGCCGTTTGCGGCCGTTAACGTTGACGAACCCTCGGCTATTTGCGCCCGATTGTGCCAGGAATCAACCAGCCACATTCCGCCAATAATGTGCGCAATCTTGCTGACAAACGTCGAAGAAAACGACAGACCAAATAGAACGCAAATGGATGATCACGTTCGTGATCCAGCCAAGATCTCCTAAATGATGGATGGGTGAAATTGATGGCTCGAGGTGTGTTACATCCTCTCGGTTGCACCCTGGCCAACAGCACCTTATAGTTCGCCCCGTCGCCGACCTCGGTCAGCGATCGGGTTTCGCAGCCCTACCTAAATAGAATCAACCTGCACAGTCATCAGACCCTCAGGCGGAGCCCGCCTGCGTCTTGTTTATGGCGGCTGTGCGTGGGAGACCTTCGGGTCTGCCGGGGGTGATTCTTCCTGGTCTGCGAACCCGCGCACAGTTGCCACCCAGACTGTTTCGCAGCAGCAAGGTGGCAGTTCTTTTTACCCAAATAGAATCGAACCTTATGACGACTCAACACCCGCCCCGCCGCTTCACCCCCATGTCCCAAACCGCAACCGAATACCCTGTCCTCCTCATCGACAGCGACGCCCCGCTCAGCGAGCTCCACGCTTGCGCCAGCGAACGACTCAACGCCGCCCTCGCCTACCTGCACCTGATGGCCTGCTCCAATGTGTCCGACTATGCCGAGCACGACATCAATACCGTCGCCAATACCGCCAGGATCATGGTGCAGGATGTGGCAGATGTGTTTTCGGTGATTGAGAAGCGCGGGTTTGATGTGCCTGCTGTGGCTTGATGAAAGGTGAGTTGTGAGAAAACCCGCTTCGGCGGGTTTTCTGGTTTTCGGCGGTCGGTTCAAGCCCACCTTTTTTGTGGTGAGCGGGCTTGCCCCGCGTTGGGTTGCGCAGCAGCCCCGAAACCAGTCCCTCAATTTGCCTGGCGTACCGCGTTTGTTTTGACTGGGGCTGCTTCGCAGCCCATCGCGGGGCAAGCCCGCTCGCCACAATCCGTGTCAGGCCCTTGATGTTTCTTTATGATGTGGCCTTTCGCTAAACGTCCCAGGAAATACCCATGCCCGCCCTCACCTTCCGTAACGCCCTCCCCGCCGATGCCGCGCGCTGCTTTGAAATCGAAATCAGCGCTTACGAAGGCGATGAGGCCGCGACCCTGGAGAAAATCGCTACGCGCATTGCGCAGTACCCCGAAGGCTTTTTGATTCTGGAAGCAGATGGCGAGGTGGTGGGTTTTATCAACTCTGGCTGCGCCCATCAGGTGGTGATGTCGGACGAGGCGTTCAAAGAGTTGGTGGGGCATTCGGCCGAGGCGCCGAATGTGGTGATCATGTCAGTGGTGGTTGACCCGGCGCAGCAGGGCAAGGGCTATTCCAAGCGGTTGATGACCGAGTTTGTGCAACGCATGCAGGCCATGGGCAAGCAGACGATTCACTTGATGTGCAAGGAGCAGCATGTGCCGTTGTACACGCGCATGGGTTACAGCTATGTGCAGCCTTCGCCTTCTGACCATGGCGGGATGGCGTGGCATGAGATGGTGATGGCGCTCTAACCAAGGGAGTTTGCGGTGATGACTGCTTTGCGCATTGAAATCAGCGACCAACCCAACCCCGACGCCGAGCGCCTGCTCGGCAACGGTCTCGCCGCGTTCAATGAAGCCATCACCGGTGCCAACGACCGCCAGCCACTGACGGTGCTGGTCAGGGATCCGGGCACTCGGCAGATCCTCGGCGGCATCACCGGCAAAACCTCTTTGGGCATGGCCTTCCTCGACCTGTTCCACTTGCCCGATGCCCTGCGCGGCTCGGGCCTGGGCAGCCAGTTGCTGCAAGCCTTCGAAGACGAAGCCCGGCGCCGGGGTTGCTTGAGCGCGGTGCTGTATACCCTCAGTTTTCAGGCACCGGCGTTTTACCAGAAGCAGGGGTGGGTGCGGTTTGGTGAGGTGCCGTGCTTGCCTGCGGGCAGCAGCCGGGTGTTTTTGTCTAAGGCGCTTTGAGGGTTTGCCAGTCGAGGCCGGCAAAGTGTTGCGTGAATTCGAATAGCTCGCGGTCGATGACTTCGGCATGCCCATGCACCCCGCTATCCGCCAGGCTGTACGCATCATCAAAATACCCGCACGCCTGCAGGGTGCCGGGTAAGTCGTAGCCTGACCGGGCCCATAGACGGTAGATGCCCTCGGCCAGGCGTCGCCCGAAGGCGGGGTCACTAAGAAGTCGGCTGTGCGCAACCGACAGCACATAAGGCAGCATTTCGTCTTCGGCCATGGCCGGCGCGGCGACTTGCAGTAGCTGCCACATGACCTCCTCACGACTCGACCTGCTCATGAGCGCGAGTTCTATCAGCGCATAGGGAGGATGCTGCAGTGTCGCCAGTGTCGTATCCGCCCATTGAATGACCGCGGCCACATCGATAACGCCGACGTCCAAGGCGCCCCTGAGGTAGGCGACGGTTACACCAAAGGCTGCTTCATCCTCGCTCATCATTCACCCGCCGGCGCTCAGGGTTTTACCAAACAACCGGTTCTCGTGGGTTTCGCCCTGGAACGTATAGGTCGGCGAGCCCAGCAGTTCGTAGCCGCGGCGCGGGTAAAAACCCAGTGCCCGTTCATTCCCGACCCACACCGTGGCCCACAACAGTGAAGCCCCGGCCAGCGCTGCGTGTTGCTCGGCCGCTTGCAGCAGTTGATAGCCGATACCCCGGCCGGTGAAGCGCTCCTGAATGTACAGGCGTTGTAGCTCGGCAACGTTGGAGGATGGAAGCATCGCGTGCTCGGCGCGCAGTTTGACTTGAGCAAAACCGACGAGGTGGCCGTTGGTTTCTGCCACCACCAGAGCGCTGCCGGGTTCGGTCATCAGCCGCGAGATGGTAGCCGGCGCAAAGGCTTGCAGCGCTTCGGTGGCGATGGCGCTGCGAATGCCTTCGGTCGCGTAGGTGTCGAGAAATACCTGCATGCCCAGCACGCCGATGCATAAGGCATCCTGGGGGCTGGCGGCGCGAATCTGGATGGACGAAGACAATGTCATGTGCGCCTCTAGGGCTGAAAACGGCGTGAGCAGGGTTTTTAGCATAAATGGACCTTGGCCGGCGTATTCCACCCGCAAGCCGCTCCCATTTTGCGCACAAGGGGTTTGAGGCTGAACTGTCGGGTGGAGTACTCGACGGCTGGCACCTGCCAGCCGGCTACACCTACCAACACACTCGCGATGCCAACGACGGCTGCGTGTATAGCTCAGTGTTGCTGACGGCCCTGGCGGTCTGTGTAATGATCGCCCTTCGTTCCTCAAGGGATGGAGCCACCGCCATGTCGCTGAACACCTCCGCTGACCCCGCACAAGCGCCGCGCTTCTGGCGTGATGCGCGCATGCCGTTCATCGAAGCGCGGACCATCGCCGATGGGCGCAAGGTCACTTATACCCGTCACGCCCACGAGCATTTTTCCATCGGTGCGATCACCACCGGGCGCAGTTATTACCACTACGGCGCGCAGACGTTTGAGATCAGCGCCGGCACGGTGGTGTTGATGAACCCCGGCGATGTGCATGCGTGCAATCCGATCTACGACCAGCCTTGGTCGTATCACATGATTTACCTCGACACGCCTTGGCTGACCGACCTGCAATACCAGCTGGGATTCAGTACCGATCAGGGTTATCGGCCGTTCAACACGCCTTACACCCGCGATCCGGTGCTGTTCAACGGTTTGATCGAGCTGTACGCAATGCTGCTGGATGAGCACGCCGAACTGCTGCAAAAACAGAGCGCGCTGGTGAGTTTTTTTACCGAGGTGCAACAGCGTTTAAACCCTTCGTTGACGCCAGTGCGGGAGGTCAACCACAAGCTGGAGCGCGCCGCCGAGTACATCCGCGCGCACTGCACCGAGACGTTGAAGCTCGAGGAGATTTGCCTGGCGGCCGAGCTGTCGCCGTCGTACCTGATCCGTGCGTTCAAGCAGTATTACGGGCTGACGCCGCATGCCTTTCTGGTCAACCGGCGTATCCAGTTTGCCCGAACGCAATTGCGCAACGGCGAGTTGATCGCTGACGTGGCGCTGGCGGCAGGGTTTGCCGACCAGGCGCATTTTCAGCGCGCATTCAAACAGCATTTCGCCGCTACGCCGGGGCAGTACCGCGACTTGCTCAAGCCATCAGCAAATAACCCACACTGGCCACCAGCAACGCGGCCATTGAGCGGTTGAACAGGCGTACGCCTTGCGGGTTGCTCAGGTAGCGTCGCAAGAACGTCCCGGCGTATGCCCAGCACGCCACCGACAGGTAGCAGATCACCAGGTAGAGCGCCGCAAACAGCCACACTTGGCCCGCATCGCCGTCCGCCACAAACAACCCCATCCCTGCCACACAGGCCAGCCAGGCTTTGGGGTTGAGCCATTGCATGATCGCGCCGTAAAGCATCGACGGCGCAGTGGCGATCCCATCAGCGTCGAGCCGGCCATCGTCCACCGCCAGCTTCCAGGCCATGTACAGCAAAAACGCGACACCACCCCACTGGATCAACTGGGTCAGGATCGGCCAGCGCACCAACACTTCATGCAGGCCCAGGCCGATCAGCACCAGCAGCAAGGTGAAGCCGACGGCGGCGCCAAACACGTGTTTCTGGCTGGCGGCAAAGCCGAAGCGCGCGCCGGCGCTGAGCGCGACCACGTTGACGGGGCCCGGTGTGATGGAGGTGGCCAGGGCGAAAGCGGCCATGGAGAGGATCAAGCTCATTGCGATTCCTTTTTGTTGTGCCAAGCGAAGATGGCACCACGGTAAAGCGCTGACCGTGCGTGGTATTGAAGAAAATCACCCTGAGCACTTAGACGGTTTTATTCCATTGATATAACTGCATTTTTTTCTCTCATTCGGTGAGTTTCGATAGACAAAAATGCATATTTTCAACATCGATGCCAATGCTAGAGTTCAGCGCCTTCTCACTGCAAAAAAGGATTCGCCATGTCACGTCGCCTGCTGGCAGTTGCCTGCCTGATGCTGTCTTTCTCTGCGGTCCACGCTGCCGAACGCTGGGAAACCCTGCCGCCCACCCCAGCACCGGTGGCCGGTGCCAAAACCGGTTACGCCGCCGTCAATGGCATCAAGGTCTATTACACACGCACCGGCCACGGCTCGCCGGTGGTGTTGCTGCACGGTGGCTTGTCCAATTCGGATTACTGGGGCAACCAGGTCAAGGCCCTGGCGGCCAAGCACACGGTGATCAGTATCGACGGCCGTGGCCACGGGCGCAGTTCGCGGGATGACAAACCCTACGGCTACGACTTGATGGCGGATGATGTAGTGGCCGTGCTCGACAGCCTGAAAATCCCGCGTGCCGATATCGTCGGCTGGAGCGACGGCGCGATCATCGGCATTGACCTGGCGCTGCGCCACCCGGACCGCATCGGCAAAGTATTCGCCTTCGCCGCCAACACCCAGACGTCCGGCGTCAAAGACGCGGTCGAGAAAAACCCGACCTTCGCCGCCTTCATCGAACGCGCTGGCAAGGAGTACGCCAAGCTGTCGCCGACGCCCAAAGAGTACGACGCGTTTGTCGAGCAGATCAGCCATATGTGGGCCAGCCAACCGAACTGGACCGACGCGCAACTGGCGAGCATCAAGACCCCGATTCTGGTGGTGGACGGCGACCATGACGAAGCGATCAAGCGCGAACACAACGAGTACATCGCCGCGACCATTCCGGGTGCCGGCCTGCTGATTCTGCCGAACACCAGCCACTTCGCCTTCCTGCAAGACCCGGCGTTGTTCAATGCCGCACTGTTGGACTTCCTCGACAGCAAATAGACCCTGTACCCTGTCGGCGCGCACCGGTTGCGCGCCCACAGTTCCCAGCCACGTCAGGACGCCATGCCCAACCCCATTCCTCGCCGGCGCGATGCCGCCGTCACCCGCGAAGCCATCGTGTCGTCTGCGCGCAAGGCGTTTGCCCGATCAGGCTACGATGGCACCGGGCTGGGAGAAATCGCCGCAGGCGCGGGGGTGACCGTAATGCTGGTCAACCGCTACTTCGTCTCCAAGGAGCAGCTGTTTGCCGAGGTGATCGCCGAGGCGCTGGCCAACCCGCGCGCCCTGACGCAAGGCAACCTCAGCGCGGCAACCCTCGGCCGCACCCTCGCCACCGCGTTGGTCAGCATCACCGAAGCGGGCAGCACGCCGCTGGATGGCTTCCTGATCATGCTGCACTCGGCGTCGAGCAAGCGCGCGACGGCGATTGGCCGCGAGCACGTCGAAAAAGGCCACCAGGCGACCATGGCCGCCGCGCTCCAGGGCGCGCATCGCGAAGAGCGCGCAGCGCTGGTGATGGCGCTGGTGTCAGGCTTTCAAGTGATGCGCCAGATGCTCGAACTGTCGGCGCTGGCCAAGGCCGACCCGCAGGTGTTGATCGACTTGCTGACGCCGCTGTTTCAGCAACTGGTGGACGGCTGAACCTGGCTACTTCACGAACAATTCCCGGTCCCGCGCCTTCACATGGCCGGGGCGATGGCAGGCATCGAACCAGGGTTTCTCCCCGCAGCCGGCGGTTTGGCCAGGCGCAAGGCGTGAAGCGCGCCGGGCTGGCCGGCATTGACGCGAAAGTGGAAGTGATCGAATAGGCGCAACGCCTCGATGGCATGCACCACGGCGATCTTGGGCGTCACGCACTTTGCCGTTGATCTGCCTGAGGAACACGATGGAATACAACACCGAACTGCTGGCTTGCTCGATGCTGGTGGCGATAGGGTTCAGGGACAGCGCGCCGTCGGCGTGGGGCGCAAAGCACAGTGAGACTTTTGAGCCGGGCTGATCGCGCACCACCCAGCACTGCTGTGAAAGCGGATGCTTGCGCAAGGTCGTGGGTGCGGTCCAGTAGGCGTCGAATACCTCGGTACACTTGCCGGCCACGTTTTCATCGTCGAACAGCAGCACGTTGTTGGCCTGAATATACAGGCCGCGCAGGGCGAGACTGGTGGAGCCGCTGAGCACACGTATGGCCTTGCCCGCGCGCCGCACAATCAGCACTTTGTTGTGCTGCTGGCTGGAAAAATGCAGGCGCGTGACCTGCGCCCCAGTGGTTGGCGCCGGGGCAGCGCACTTCGATGCTGAAGCCCGCGAAGGCGGGCGTCGCCAGGTCTTGCGCGAGGTCGAACGCCAGCAGCGCAGCGCCCTCGCCGCGGTACAGCTTGAAGGTCAGCCCCTGGGAGCTGGTCTTGCTTTCAAAGTCGGTGATCATGGCGTGTCTCCTCTCCTGGAAGACCTCCGTACACCGGACGGGGCGTTAACCCGCTCACCACTGGGAAGCGTTCTTGTACAGTCCAGCGGCTACGCCGCATCAAGCCACCGGCGCTTGCGTAACGATGTCTTCCAGGCCCAGCACCCGGCCATCCTCAGACACGATCTCGACCTTGCGCAGCGGCTTGAGCGAACGCGCATCCAGCACGCGCGCACTGACATGCTCAGGCTCAGTGTGCGCCTCGCCCCATTGAGCCAGCGTGACCAGCACCGGCATCAGCGCGCGGCCTTTGTCGGTCAGTTGGTATTCATTGCGCGCGCCGACCTCACTGGTGTGCAGCAGGCCTTGCTCGACCATGTCCTTGAGGCGGGTGGCGAGGATGTTTTTCGCTACGCCCAGGTGTTTCTGAAAATCGCCGAAGCGTGTCACCCCGGCAAACGCGTCGCGGATGATCAACAGCGTCCACCAATCCCCCACCACATCCAACGCACGGGCGACCGGGCAGCCGTCGCCTTCCAGGCATTTGCGTTTCATCGTCGGGCCTCCAGCAATCAGAAATATTCGGTTGCATTATAGGACCAACAGGCTCAGGATAAAAACGGTTTCATTATTAAACCTAATTTATCGCGGGAGCTGATCATGGATATTCGTGGAAAAGTGGTGTTGGTCACCGGCGCCAACCGTGGCCTGGGCAAAGCCTTTGTGACCGCACTGTTGGCAGCGGGCGCGGCCAAGGTGTATGCAGCGGCGCGCGACCCGGCCAGCGTGAACATTCCCGGCAGCACGCCGATTGCCCTGGACATCACCGACCCGGCCAGCGTGCAGCGCGCCGCCGAGCAGTGCACCGACGTCAGCGTGTTGATCAACAACGCGGGCTTTCTGAAGTACGGCTCGTTGCTCGCCGACGACAGTGTCGAGAACCTGCAGCAGCACTTTGAAGTGAACACCTTCGGCACCCTGCGCCTGAGCCGCGCATTTGCGCCAATCCTGGCCAAGCAAGGCGGCGGCGCGCTGATCAATATCCTCTCGGTATTGAGCTGGCTGAGCCCGCCCGGCTCCGGCGGCTACAGCACGTCGAAATCCGCCCAGTGGGGCCTGACCAACGGCCTGCGCGGTGAACTGCGCGAGCAAAATACCCTGGTGATCGGCGTGCACCCGGCCTATATCGACACCGACATGGTGGCCGATGTCCAGGCACCGAAAAGCACGCCCCAGGAAGTGGTCGCGATCACCTTGCAAGCCCTGAGCGAAGACCGTGAAGAAGCATTGATCACTGACATGACCCACGCGGTTAAAGCTTCGTTGTCCACCGCCAGCCCGGTCTACCTCACCCGTTGATCAACGAAAAGTGCGCGCCCACGCCGGCGCGCACGCCCTCGCCCACCGCCAGCGCCACGGAGCCGGCGGCAAGCGAGGTATCGCCACAGGCAAACACACCGGTCACGGAGGTCTGGCGCGTTTCATGGGTGTGCACATAGGCGCCCGTGGGGCCGTCGGCCAATTCACACCCCAATTGCGCAGCCAACGGGCTGATGCGGGTGCGCGACATGGTGAAGACACCGTCCAGCGCAATGACGCGGCCATCTGCCAATTCCAGGTCGGCGCGTTCGCCGCTGATGCGCGTGACGGTTGTGCTTTCCACTGAAACTCCCCGTCGATCCAACTGCGCCTGCTGTTCGGCATCCGGCGTGAACACGCCATTGGTGAACAAGGTGGTGGTGCCCCAATCCGGCAGCATCAGCGCGTGGTGCATCGCCAGCGCTGAGGTGGCCAATACGCCGATGCGGCCTTGATCGAGTTCATAGCCGTGGCAGTAAGGGCAATGAAACACGCGTGTGCCCCAGCGTTCCTGCAGGCCTTCGATGGCGGGTAATTCGTCGACCACACCGGTGGCGAGGATCAGGCGTCTGGCCTTGAACTCCCCATTGCACTGGGTGCGCACACTGAAACCGCCCTGCTGCGCGAGGGCCGTGATCACGCTGTCCTGCACCCAGGTTACTGTCGGGTACTCCATCAGTTGGCTGCGGCCCTCGGCGGCGATGACATTGGGTGACTGGCCGTCCTGACCGAGAAAACCATGGGAGGTGGCGGCAAAGCGATTGCGCCGCTGACCGGCATCGATCATCAACACCTTGCGCCGCGCCCGCGCCAATTGCAGGCCCGCAGACAGGCCGGCATAGCTGCCGCCCACAACAATGACGTCGTGCACCATGAACGTGACCTCGTGTGTTGCGCGCACGGTTATCCGTGCGCTTTCACGACACACCATAAGTTACGTAAAAATACCGCGTCAAGCGTCTCGCAACTTTTCAGGTTACGAACGATACTTTGCGCCGACTCGACTGGGGATTATTTGATGAGAAACGACACCCGCCTCTCACGCATGCTGCATGTGCTGATCCATATGGGCCGCCATGAAGAGCGCGCCACCTCGGAAACCATCGCGCAGATGCTCGGCACCAACCCGGTGGTGGTGCGACGCACCCTGGGGTTGCTCAAGGAAAAGGGCTATGTGCGCTCGGAAAAAGGCCATCAGGGCGGCTGGACGCTGGGCAAACCCTTGAGCGACATCACCTTGCTGGATATTCACAACGCGCTGGGCACGCCGTCGATTTTCGCCATTGGCCTGTCCACCGACCACCCGCAATGCCTGGTGGAACAGGCCGTAAACGCGGCCCTCACGGATGCATTCGACCAGGCGCAGGCGCTATTGATGGCGCGCTTGGGCGATGTAACGCTGGCGCAGTTGGCGGATGATTTTGACCAGCGCTACCGCGTCGCGATGGCGCCCTGAGCGCTTACAACCCGCGACTGCGCAACCACTGCAAAAAGCCTTTTTTGACTGGTACCACCGGCGCTTCCTGGGTCATGGCCTGCGCTGCGTGCACGCGAAAATCCAGCAGCGCCTTCATCGCTTCGCTGATGTCATGCCGCGCGTCCAGGCAGGGTTTGAGGTATTCCTTCTCGATGCGGTACAGGGTGCAGAAGGTCTTGGCAAAAAAGTCCGCCAGCGCCGCCTGGTCGGACAGAATCCCCGCCTCGCCAATCACTTCACCCGGCCCCATGCGCCCGGCTTCGAATTTGTGACCGCCCTTGATCAGCATCACCGAGACCACACCGGACTCGACGATAAACAAATGATCGCTGACCTCCCCCGCCGGCAGGATCATTTCGCCAGCACGGTAAGTGTGCAGCGTCATGTTCTGGCTGAAGGTGTCTTTCTCCTCCTGGCGCAGCGTGGAGAAAATCGACGAGCGCTCCAGCAATGCGCGTGCGCCGGACAGCGCCGGCGGCGCGCCGCTTTCGGTGGCGGACAGCAACCCCACACCCGCCGCCTGCAGGTGCCTGAAAGCCAAATCGTAAAGCTGGTTGCGCACTTCGCGCTTGAGGGTCATGGCCGGCACAAAGCCGCTGATTTCATACTCGACGCCGCCACTGCCAGAGGTCTTGAACGCCACGCTCGGCGCGGGGTTGGCCAGCAACGGCCGGCACCCTTGCATGGCGCGCTCGAGCGCCTCAATCACGATTTGCGGACGCGCATGCGGGCTGACTTGCAGGCTGACGGCCAGGCCGAACATGTCGGCGGGGCGTGAGAAGTTGATGATCTTGGCCTTGGCCGCCAGAGAATTGGGGATCACCGCCATGCTGCCCTGGGAGGTCTGCAGGCGCGTGGCACGCCAGTCGATATCGGTGACGCGGCCTTCGGTGCCGTCGATGGAGATCCAGTCATCCAGCTGATACGGCTTGGTGGTGTTGAGCACGATCCCGGAAAAAACGTTGCTCAAAGTGCTTTGCAACGCCAGGCCGACAATGATCGCCACCGCGCCGGAGGTGGCGAGCACGCCCTTGACCGGCAGGTCGAGCACGTAGGCCATGGCGGCGATGATCGCGATCAGGAAGATCACCGCGCCCATCAAATCCTGCAGCAAACGCCCGCCATGGCCGACCCGTTGCATCATTACCGCACCGAGCAATACCGTCAGGGTTCGTGCGGCGAACAGCCACCAGCCGATCTGCAAGGCAGTAGCCGACAGGTGCAAGGCGGTGTTGTCGGTGTACGGTGCGAGCTGCATGGGGTTCATGCCGTCGTTGAACAGCACGGCGCTGTACACGGCAAAGATCGCCAACCGCGCCGCCAGCTTCCAGTTGGCGAGGTTGACGGAAATAAGCCGCCACACGGCAATGTCGATAAAGATCAGCGCCACGGCGCACAACATCGGGTGATCAGCAATAAATGAGGGCATCCAGGCGACTCCAGGGCGAATGCTCAGAAGATCGCATGAATCGGGAACGCTGGAAAACAAAATGTGGGCGCTGGCTTGCCTGCGATGCAGACACCTCGGTGTATCAGTTGCTCCGAGTTGTTATCGCCGACAAGCCAGCTCCCACAGGGGTTTGCGCTCGACCGTCAAGCCTGCATCTGTCCGAAACGACCGGACTGGTAGTCGGCAAATGCCTGGTGGATTTCCTGCTCGGTGTTCATCACGAACGGGCCGTGGCCGACGATGGGTTCATCAATCGGTTCACCGCTGAGCAACAGCACCTTGGCGTCGTCGTTGGCCTCAAGGGTGATGTGCTCGCCGTCGCGCTCGAACAACGCCAGTTGCCCTTGGCGTGCCACTTCCTCGCCATTGACCAGCACGGTGCCACGCAGGATCACCAGCGCAGTATTGCGCCCGGCGTGCAGGTCCAGCGTGACCGCTTTACCGGCGTTCAGCCGCAAGTCCCACACGTCTATCGGCGTGAACGTACGCGCCGGCCCTTGAGTACCGGAAAATTCACCGGCGATCAGGCGCAATTGCCCGGCGTCGTTGGCCAACGGCAGCACCGGAATATCGCCGTCGACGAGGGTCTGGTAACCGGCGTCGGCCATTTTGTCCTTGGCCGGCAAGTTGACCCACAGCTGCACCATTTCCAGCGCCCCGCCGCTACGGGCAAAGGCTTCGGAATGGAATTCTTCATGAATGATGCCTCGCGCGGCGGTCATCCACTGCACATCGCCGGGTCCGATCGTGCCACCGGCGCCGGTGGAATCACGGTGCTCGACTTCGCCGTCATACACGATGGTCACGGTTTCAAAGCCGCGATGCGGGTGCTGGCCTACACCGCGACGTTGTTCGGTGGGGGTGAAATCGGCCGGGCCGGCGTGGTCCAGCAACAGGAATGGGCTGATGTGCTTGCCCATCGCGTCGTAGGAAAACAGCGTGCGCACCGGAAAGCCGTCACCGACCCAATGGGCGCGGGGGCTGGTGTAGATGCCGATGATTTTTTTCATGGTGTTCCTCCAAAGTGCCTACACCCTAAGTCCGTCGGCCTCTGAACACTAGCCGGCAAAAGCAGCCCTGATCGTCCTACGTATAGGACAGTCCCTTGACCGGACGTTGGCGCAACAAGTGGAACGCGACAAACGCCGACACTGCAAAGCTGGCCTCAATGAGGATCATCGGCGTGGCACTGCCATCGCGCAAATGGCTCAGCAACAGGCCGCTGCAGGTCGCACCAAACATCTGCGAAAACCCCATCAGGCCAGCGGCCAGGCCCGCGCGGTGAGCGTTGGGCATCACCGCGCCCGTGACCGAGCCGGGGAGCACCAGGCCACCGCCCAGGGTCACCAGCGCCACCGGAATGTCCAGGCCCAGCACCGACAGGCCGAACAGCTCGTAAATCAGCACCGCCGATAGGCCGCCGATGGCCACCAGTGTCACGCCCATCGCCACAATCCGCTGCGGTCCCAGGCGCATGATGTTGCGCCGGGTGTAGGTGGAACCGACGATCAGCATCGACACAATCACGCCAAAATTAATGCCGTATTCAAGGCTGCTGAAACCCAGCAGGTTGATAAACACCGCCGACGAACCCGCAATCACCGAGAACATCGCGCCATAGGTACAGGCCAATGCCACGGCGTACGCCCGGTATTGACGGCCCTTGAGCAAATCCAGGTAGTGCCCGCCGAGGGTACGCCAATGGCCGGCCGTGGGATCGAGGCAGTGATTGCTCTCGCGAAAGAACAGCACAGCCAACACCAGCACCACACTGCCAATGATCAGGGCCACAACAACCGGCGCGTGCCAGCCCAGCAGCTTGATCAGCAGCCCGCCAATCATCGGCGCGACGACAATGGCGTAAAGCATGCCGATCATGGTCAGCGCCAGGGCCGGCCCGGCTTCGGCTTGCCACACGTCACGCACCACGGTACGCGCCAACACCAGCGCGGCGCAGGCGCCGAGGCCTTGCAACACGCGGGCGGCAATGAATTGGCCAATGTCGTTGACCAGCAGCATCGAGAAAGTCGCCAGCACATACAGCACCAGGCCGCCGATCAGCACCGGACGACGGCCGATACGGTCCGACAACGGCCCGAACAGCAACTGCCCGAGGCCGAATGCAGCAACAAACGCCGACAACGCCATCAGCGCCGAACCGGCTGGCGCCGCCAGCGCCTGCTCGATAGCGCCAAGGCCTGGGATGATCAATTGAGTCGACACTTCACCCAGCGCCGTAAGGGCCACCAGGAAAAACAACATGCTTTGCGAGGGGGCCGGGGCGTTTGCCATGGGGAATATCCGGGGGCTGGATTAATTTATATTTCGACCATAATATGCGTAAAAAATTATGTCCATAATTTTTTATTCACTGGTTAGCCCGGAGCCCGTCATGATCCCTCTTCCCCTGCGTCTTCTCACGCCTTTAGCCCTGTTGATCCTCCTCGGCGGCTGCAACAGCAAGGCCGACACCGCCGCCGAAGTGCCGCCGCCCCGCCCCGTGCTCGCGGCCAAAGTCGAAGCCGCCGGCACCCAGCAAAGCGCATACACCGGCGTAGTGGCTGCGCGCACAGAAAGCGACCTGGGCTTCAGGGTCAGTGGCAAGGTCATAGACCGCAAGGTCGACCCCGGCCAACATGTCTCCCGTGGCGACACCCTGCTGGTGCTGGACATCGGCGACTTCGAGCTGGCATTGCGCTCGGCCAGGAACCGCGTGAACGCGGCCCAGGCGCAAGTGCGCCAGCGCCGCGATGATGAAAACCGCTACCAACGCCTGGCCAGCACCGGCGCCGTGTCGCGGCAGATTTTCGACCAGTCGGCGACCAACCTGCGCGTCGCCGAGGCTGAGCTGGCTTCGGCGCAATCGGACGCCAGCCAGATCGAAAACCGCCGCACCTACTCGGTGCTCAAGGCCGACGGCGACGGCATCATCACCGATGTGCGCGTGGACCGCGGCCAAGTCGTCGCCGAAGGGCAGATCGTCGCGCGCCTGGCCCATGACGGCGCTCGCGAAGCCATCGTCAACCTGCCCGAAAACCAACGCGACCACGCCTCACAAAAAGCCTTGGCGTTCCCCTTCGGCGCGCCGGACCAGGCCGTGACTGCCACCCTGCGCGAGCTGTCCGCCAGCGCCGACCCGACCACCCGTACCTACCGCGCGCGATACGTGTTGCACGGCGCCGTCGACCGCTTCGCCCTCGGTTCGACCATCACCGTGCGCCTGCAAGGCAACGGCCAGGCGCAGCAAACCCGCGTGCCCATCGGCGCGTTGCAAGACGCCGGGCAAGGCACCGGCGTGTGGCTGATTGGCGCAGACGACACCGTCAGCTTCGCCCCCGTCAAGGTCGCCAGTCTCGGCCAGGAGGATGCCCTGCTCGACAGCGGCCTCACACCCGGCCAGACCATCGTCGCCCTCGGCGCGCACCTGCTGCACAGCGGCGACGCGGTGCGCCTGCTGCCCGCACAAGCACTGGCCCTCAACCGTAAACAGGACCACTGAGCATGCGCGGCATCAACCTCTCCGAACTGGCGGTGACACACCGCGCAGTCACGCTGTTTCTGATCATCGCGATCCTCGCCGCCGGCATCTTCTCGTTCGGCCAACTGGGGCGCGCCGAAGACCCATCATTTACCGTCAAGGTCATGACCATCACCGCCGCCTGGCCCGGCGCAACCGCCCAGGAAATGCAGGAGCAAGTCGCCGACCGCCTGGAAAAACGCCTGCAGGAACTGGACTACTACGACCGCGTCGAGACCATCGCCCAGCCGGGTTTCGTGTCGATGCGCATGACCTACAAAGAGTCCACGCGCCCCAGTGAAATCCAGGACCTGTTCTACCAGACCCGCAAAAAGCTCAGCGATGAAGCGTCGAAACTGCCCAAAGGCGTGATCGGGCCGTTCTTCAACGATGAATATTCCGACGTGTATTTCGCCCTTTACGCACTGGAAGCCGAGCACTTGCCACATCGCCAGCAAGTGCAAATGGCCGAAGAACTGCGCCAGGGTTTGCTCAACCTGCCGGGCGTGAAAAAGGTCAACATCCTCGGCGAGCAGGCCCAGCGGATCTTTGTGGAATTTTCCTACGAGCGCCTGGCAACCCTGGGCATCAAGCCCGATCAGATCTTCGCCGCCCTCGCCGCGCAGAACGCCGTAGCGCCATCGGGATTCGTCGAAACCGCCGGCGCCCGCGCCTATATCCGTATCGACGGCGCCTTCGACAGCCTCGCGCTGATCGAAAACGTGCCGCTGGAAGTCAACGGCCGTGTGCTGCGCATTGCCGATGTGGCCACCGTCAGCCGTGGCTATGAAGACCCGCCCAGCTACCGGATTCGCCATCAGGGCGACCCGGCGCTGATGCTCGGCGTGATCATGGAAAAGCATTGGAACGGCCTGGAGCTGGACAAAAGCCTCAAGGCCCAGGAAGCCAAAATCCGGGCCGATCTGCCGCTGGGCGTGAACTTCGCCAAGGTCTCCGACCAGGCGAAAAACATCAGCCTGGCCGTGAATGAATTCATGCTCAAATTCTTCGTCGCCCTGGCCGTGGTGATGGTCATCAGCCTGCTGGCGCTGGGCTTTCGCGTGGGCCTGGTGGTGGCCGCCGCAGTCCCGCTGACCTTGTCCGTGGTGTTTGTGATCATGCTGCTGACCGGGCGTGAATTCGACCGTATTACCCTGGGCGCGCTGATTATTTCCCTGGGTTTGCTGGTGGACGACGCGATTATCGCCATCGAGATGATGGTAGTGAAACTGGAGGAAGGCGTTGACCGGATTCACGCCGCCACGTTTGCCTGGAGCTCCACCGCCGCGCCGATGCTGACCGGCACGCTGGTGACGATCATCGGCTTTCTGCCGGTGGGTTTTGCGCGCTCGGGCGCCGGGGAATATGCCGGCAATATCTTCTGGATCGTCGGCTTTGCGTTGATTTCGTCGTGGCTGGTGGCGGTGGTGTTCACGCCGTACCTGGGCGTGAAATTGCTGCCGCAGATCAAACCGGTGCCGGGCGGCCACGACGCCATCTACGCCGGCCGTTACTACCAGAAACTGCGTGATGTGGTCCAAGCCTGTGTGCGCAGGCGCTGGTGGGTGACGGGCTTGGTGGTGGCGGCCTTTGTGCTGTGCGGCTTGGGGATGGACGTGGTGAAGAAGCAGTTCTTCCCCAACTCTGACCGTTCCGAACTGATCCTTGAGGTGTACATGCCGCCCGGCAGCGCGTTCAAAAGCACCGAGGCGGTGGCGGCGCAGTTGGAGAAAGCCCTGCTGCAAGAGCCACAGACCCGCCTGGTCGATACCTATGTGGGCGGCGGCGCGCCGCGCTTCTTCCTGTCGCTGAACCCCGAGTTGCCCGACCCGGCGTTTGCCAAGCTGATTGTGCAAACCCCGGACTCGCACGCCCGCGATGCGCTGAAACTGCGCATGCGTGAGCGCATAGCGGCCGGTGAATTCCCGGCTGCGCGTGTGCGTGTAACGCAATTGCTGTTCGGCCCGCCCGTGCCGTTTCCGGTGGTGTTTCGTGTGTCCGGGCCAAACGTGGATGTACTGCGCGGCGTGTCCGAAGAGGTGCGTCGCATTGTCGCCGCCAACAAGCTCACCAAAGACGCCTTTCTCGATTGGGGCGAGCGCACCAGCGGCTATCGCCTGGTGCTTGATCAGGACCGCCTGCGCCTGCTGGGCTTCACGCCCAATGAGGTCAAATCGCAGCTCAATGCCTTGCTCAGCGGCAACCCGATCACCGAGGTGCGCGAAGGCAATCGCACCGTCTCCGTGGTCGCCCGCGCCCAGGGCGACCAGCGCGAAGACCTCGGCAACCTCAACAACATGACCCTGACCAACAACGCCGGCACTTCAGTGCCGCTGGCCCAGGTCGGGCACTTCCAAGCGGTCATGGAAGAACCGATCCTCAAGCGCCGCAACCGCGCAAGCACGGTGGAAGTGCGCGCCGACATCATCGACGGCGTACAACCGCCCGACGTGGAAATGGCCGTGTACAAAGACCTGCAACCGCTGATCGCAAAACTGCCTGCCGGTTACCAGATCGACATCGGCGGCCCGGTGGAAGAAAGCGCCAAGGCCAACGTCGCGCTGGCCGCGCTGTTCCCGATCATGATTTTGCTGACGCTCACCGTGATCATGTTCCAGGTGCGCTCGTTCGGCGTGATGTTCATGGTCTTCGCCACCGCGCCCCTGGGCCTGATCGGCGCGGTGCCGACCTTATTGCTGTTCAACCAGCCGTTCGGGTTTAACGCGATTCTGGGCCTGATCGGGATTGGCGGCATCCTGATGCGCAACACGCTGATCTTTACCGATCAGATCCGCCAGAACCAGGAGCACGGCATGGCGATTCGCGAGGCGATTATCGAAGCCACCGTGCGCCGCGCACGGCCGGTGATTTTGACGGCACTGGCGGCGGCCCTGGCATTTATCCCGCTCACTCTGTCGGTGTTCTGGTCGTCCCTGGCTTACGTGCTGATTGGCGGGGTACTGGTGGGCACGGTGTTGACGCTGTTGTTCCTGCCGGCGCTGTGCAGCTTGGTGCTTGGGCGGGAGAGGACGAAGACTACCGAACATCCCACGTAACCGCCGGATAAGCTCTACAGATATCGCCTGAAAACCTCTGCAAAGTCCTTCGCCTGATCACACAGTGCGAGGGATTGCAGATGGTTTCTTTGGTTAAAGCCTCGGTTCATGGGGCTGTCGCTTGAACACGGCCATCGGCAGGCTGGCCCTGGCCCCAATGGATGCAAAGACGGTCGATGTTGAAACCGTCTTGCGTGACTTTCGGGAATGCCTGAACACCTTTGATGAATGGGCGTCCAGCTTCTGGAGCTTTTCGGCGCTGGATGTCGAGCAGGTGTTTAAAGTCGGGGAGGAAGTGGCGCTGGTCGCCCCCATCAACCGCTCGATCATTCCCAGCAGCACCGTCGCCACCTGCCAGGCCAACGGCACGTTGACCCTGGTGCACATGTTCCAGAGTACTCAGTTCGTGCCCATTGGCAACACGCCCGTGGTGTTGCAACGCATCGACCCCAACGGTGGCCCCCTGGGCGAGCCGATCCACAAGACCATCGGCCCCAGCGGCATTCTCGAAATCACCGAGTGTGATCGCAACCAGCAGTACCGAATCAATTTCTATCCCAACGTTTCCAAGGATCACGTCAAGGCGCTGTATGCGTCTTATCAGTCGGTGATCGGAGATCTGGACGTGCGTCTGCGCGACGAGTGGAACGGCACGTTTCAGGCGCAGTGGAAAACCTATACGGACGCTACTCCGCTGGACCGGCGTCGGCTGCTGGAGGCAGCCTTTCTCAATGGCATGGGCAAAGCGCTTTACAGCCTGTGGGACAACATAACGCAGCTGTACGACATGTTGGCGGACATCAAGCCTAACAGCGAAAAGTTGCTGCACTACATCTCCCAAACCGAACTCGATGAGCTGCTGAAGCTCGGCAACGACGCGATCGCCATCGGCCTGCTGGTGCTCAGCGATGAGCCGCTGTTGTTCATTTATGTGTCGGCGATGGTCAGCTGGATGCGCATGCTGCCACCGCAAGAAATGAATGAGCTGATGGGGCAAATCACTGGCGAGGTGTTGATCAACCTGCTGCTGATCTGGGCGACGGCGGGTATGGGCGTGGCGGTGCGTCTGGGTACGCAGGTGCTGGGGCACATGAAGTCTGGACGCGGGCGGGATCTGCTGGAGTTGCTGGCTAAAAAGCTGGTGATGCCCCGGTTGGAGTCACATGCCGAGGTGGTTAAGCCGTTGCTGCTGAGTAGTGCGGCGACGCCGATCAAGACGGTGCCGGTTGCGCCGTTAAAGGCTGGGGATCAGTTGGTATCCAACCCGGTGCCTGCGGTTCGCAGCAAGACGCAGCGGACGGCGTTGGTGCGCCAGGAACATGTGGATGATGTGCCGGCCGCTGCGAAGAACCCGCAGGGAGATGCAGCGGCGCCTGCGGACAAGACCGCCACCAATGGCTGCCCGGTGTCGATGGTGACCGGGGAAGAATTGCTGACGCTTACCGATGGTGCGCTGGACGGGATTGTGCCGTTTGAGTGGACGCGGCTGTACCGCACCAGTGCGGTGGAAGTGGATTGTGGGTTGGGGTTTGGTTGGAGTCATGCGCTGGCGCAGCGGTTGGTGGTTTCAGGTGATTCGGTGGTTTGGACGGATCATGAGAATCGCAGTACCGAGTTTCCGTTGCCTTCCGTTTCTCGGCCTGCGATCACCAACAGCCAGGCCGAAGCGGCGATCTACTTGGGTGCCCTGCCCGATGAGCTGGTGTTGGCTCAGGCATCACGTTTTTATCACTTTCGCGACGGTCAGCTGACAGCAATCAGTGATGCGTATGACAACCGGCTGCGCATTTCTCGTGATCGTTTGGGGCGGATTGAGCGGCTGGATAACGGTGTCGGCCGTTGTTTGTTTTTGCGTTACGAACTGGGCCGAATTGTAGCGGTGGACTATCAAGTTCATCGCGCCAAAGGCCGTGAGCCGTATGTTTGGGTGACGGAGCAGAACGTCGTTTCCTACGTCTATGACGAGGCGGGACGACTCGTATCGGCGACCAATGCTGTCGGTGAAAGCGAGGTTTATCGGTACGACGAACAGCACGTCATTCTTGAGCGGCAATTGGCCGGTGGGGCGAGTTTCTTTTGGGCGTGGGAACGGGCTGGCAAGGCGGCGCGCTGTGTTCGGCACTGGGCCAGTTTTTCGCAGATGGACACGCGGTATGCGTGGGAAGACGGCGGCAGGGTCA